>NZ_JAXOJX010000003.1:0-184293 GCF_034427735.1 Azohydromonas lata | reverse complement strand
TCGAGCGTGCTCAGCGCATCCACACGCAGCGCAAGAAGGACAAGAACAAGCTCTATGCGCTGCACGCGCCCGAGGCGGAATGCTCTCCAAGGGCAAGGCGCGCCAGCGTTACGAGTTCGGCGTCAAGGCCAGCCTGGCCATGACGCACCGCCAGGGGCTGGCTGTGGGCGCGCGCAGCTTCCCCGGCAGCCCCTTTGACGGCCACACGTTGGCCGCGTGTCGGTGCCGACAGTTGAACATGAGCGGCGGCCAACAGGTGGCGAAGCCTGCTGTTATCGGAGGGGTTCAGCGGGCATCGGGCGAGCGCGTCGGAAGTGACTTGCTGTGCAGGCGGTCGAGCAGCCCTACTAGCATCTCGACGCCTTCGTGCGCCACCTGGGCGACATTTTGCGGATCGCCGTACTTCGCCAGCACCTTTTCCGGTGCGTTGCGACTCAGGGTCAGGAGTATCGGGGCCGCGCCAGTTGCTGCCACGTCTCTCAGCACGCTGATCTCCTTCGGCGTCAGTTGATAGGTGCTAGGCGTGCCCACGACTCCGAGCAACTTCGCTGCGGCCGCGATGGCTTGCGCCTCGCGCTCGACGTTGGAGTGCTGGCTCGCGCGCAGCGCCCGTAGCTGTTGCTGGGTCTGCTCGCTAATGGTTAGCAGCAGCAGCTCGTACAGCAGTCGGCTCTCTATCCCGTTGAGGGTCACTTCGCGCAGGGGTTGGTCCATCGTTGGCCCTTGGAGTCTCTCCGCGTGGGTAGCCTAACGCTGTTGAGGTCCACGGTTACTGCGAATAGGTTCAAGGTTTCTGCGAATGCGGCTGAAATCCGAGCCGAATTAGATGACTCCGCAATAACATGTGTTTACGTTTCATGTGCACCCAAGCTCAAACGTCCTATGAGTAGGGAGCTTTTTTCGGACGAAGTTTTGGTTGTCAGGCCGGTACACATTCGCATAAACCTTGGACGCACCGGCCACGTTCGCATGAACCGTGACCCTGGGAGCGTTCTGTGTGGCAGAGGAGCAACATCGCCTCTCGGTGACGAAAATGCCGATTTCCTTCGGTGCTGAGCCAACTTGTCTCCACTGGGTCATTTGCAACAACCGTGGACGCCATTCGCAATAACCGTGGGCTACAACAGCGGCTGCAGGTGGGTATGCGCGTGTCCTATGAATACAGCCGCGGAGAGCGTGGACCCATTGCGCCGAGGGTTTGGATATTGCCCGGCCAGATATTGCCAGCCTAAAATGGGGTATCGAGCATTATGTAAAATTGAAAGCTTTACCCTATAGCCTCTCGCGTCGGCCAATGCAATTGATCAAAGCTAATTTGATATTTCTAGTTTGAATATTGGAAATTGGCGACAACGCTTTGGCATGAAGCAGCGCTATAGACGCAGTGGCGGCAGTTGGTGCCCATTGACGTCAGGCTATCTTCGATGAATCAGCAAGTTACGGGTAGCCCACAGTTCTATACGGTGTAGCTGTTGGTACTTAACGCATCGTATGAGGGACAGTAGTGCACCGTCTTATATCTAACAAAACCCGGCCAAGCATGCGGTAATGCCCTTCTTCTCGAACCCGGTGTGTGGCAACTGTTATGGCCACCCCATCAATAACAACCATTGAATACGAGTTCCCATTGGCGATTCGCTTCTTGTACATCCTTATGCTGCTGAGCTTCAAGGGCCGCTCCAGCATGCACTTGCGCATATCGGACCGAGGCAAGTAGCTGCTGTCGTTGCACATCCGTATTTGTGGAAACGATGTCTCCTGCAATGCCACACGGGTCTCGCAAGGCATTGCACTGAATATTTATCAGTGCGACAAAGAAGTCGTGCAGGCACTGTCCATAGGTTTTTGCTCCAACGCAGATACTGTATGCCGACAATACGATGTCAGTATAGAAACTTCGGATTGGTAATGAAGTCGAGCGAGCATGTTTCCACCACTTAACGAGTTGAGCCACCTTCCGTAGCTTGTTTCCACTCCTCTCCTGAGCTTGTGCGAAATATTGATCATGAACTTGTGGGCTGGTTTCAAACCACCCTCCACTTCCATTTGGAATAAGAAAAACCGGCCGCGCTTTGCCCTTATCAAATCTAGAAAAGAAAGCAGGAACTACATCTAAACTTTGCTTTGTACTGCCGAAGGCGATAGTAGCGGCTAAACCGTCTCTTCTGATATCTGACGAAGCAAAGCGTCCTCGTAGTTCCCCAAGAACACGGCGAATGACAGTATCCGAAGACACCAATTTGCCCCCCCAAATGACTTCCTCTTTTCGCAAAATAACCATGAGGTCCAAGTCGCTGAACTGACGTATGGCGGTTCCTCGGCAGTGGCTTCCAATATCACGCATGTTGCTTAGTGTGAAGGCTTTCTCCAATCTGGTTCTGACCGATGCGCGGTGCAACTTAGCCGCAAGCAACGCCGCCTCCTGAGGTTGAACTCTATTAGCTAAAGCAATCATATTTAGCTGCGGTGCGCGCTGCAGTTGCATAAGAAATTCAACCTCTTTTAAATTGCTGCGGCCTTCTTCTTCAGGAAGCCATCCACTAAGTGCTCAGCCCCAGCGTTCATCTGTGCCTCAAGGCTCGCACGTCTATATCGGTATAAAAAATCAAAAACAAGTGGGCTTGCGACTCGATGATTGTAGATAGCGTCTTGCAGTTCTCGAGAACGCTCGGCCGCATCTGTTTCCGACATGCCTTCAACCACCTTCTTCCAAAGCTTCTCCGATTCCGCCTTTAGCCGGTCAAGTGTTTCTACTGTACTCTTCTGGCGAAACAACTCGCGTATTGCCCAGTTTACAACCGGCATGGCTGGTACTAAAACCGTGAGCACGAATGCATCAAGCTTCAATTCGGCCGCCAAGCTATAAATAAAGAGTACAACGACGAGTGCGATAAGGCAAATTGTTAAAAGACGTCCGTAGGTCTTTCGCACTTTACCGTCATAAAGCAAGTTTTCGCGCTGGCAAAGGATGCGAGCAACGTGCAAGGGCACCTTTCCGACAGCAACGGGGTACCAATTGCGAAGCTGGCTCTCACCGTCTGCGTTAAGCTTCTCCACTGATAGTTGATATATCTCCTCGGGGTCTACGCCTGCACCGACCACGAATTCATTGCGGCGCATAGCAAGTACCTCACAGTCGAACTCTTCCTGCAACTTCGCGGCGTCTTTCATGAGGCCTTTGTTCCATCGGTCCATGAAAACAACGTCGCAGATACTGAAGAGCAAGGCGGTAACAGCGACATACGCTTTGGCAGCGGGCGCAAAATTGGCCACAGCAAGGCTTATCACCGGAAGTAAAAGGGTCATAAGAACTACTGCACCTTGGTATCGCTTTGCTGTTTTATAAATGCGGCGACGTGCTCGCACCAGCGAAAGCATTCGGTCCTCATTTTGTTTCGCGATTATCGAATTCATTTAGCTGTTCTGTCGAATGGGCTTTAGGGTTCTAGCGTTACCCCACCTTTTTTGTATGGGCTGCGGGTGGGCACCACCTCCGGCCCACTCATCTGTCACAAGCCATTCCTCGAAGTAATCCAACCACTCCGCCGCCCAGGGCAAATAAGTTTCGGTTAATCTCATTTGGTCAGCCCATTCATGGGCTTTTGGAAGCCAGAGGCAAAGTTTGGTGCCTAAACCATCATGCGGATACGTGTGCGGCAGCGAGCGGCCGGAGGCGAGTGTCTTGAGGTCGGGGTCCAGAACCAACAGTTCAGGATACTTAGACACGTACAGCTTCAACAGACAGCGGTAAACGCGGCCGAATGGTGTCGGCGCCACCATGAACCTAAACCTCAATTCCCGTCCTTGGACGAATGCCAACGTCGTCTCTGGCCATGCCAACGCCTTCAGCTCTGCATGTCTCTGGGCCAGAGTAGGAGGACGGTGAGGCGGCTTCAAGGCAACGGACCGCCAAAGTATGTGTGGGCGCGTGCCGGCGCTACCGCTGACAGCGTTCCAGCGACCACGAAACCGGCGCGGTGTAGTGCGCGATGACCTTCCCTACGTTGCGCTCCGCGCTGCAGCACCGCCTCACTTGCACGGGACCCAAAAGCCCGCTCCACGGCTTTCACAACAACATCAAGGCCCTTATTGCTGTCCACTGCAGCAAGCAGAACATTAAGGTCGGACAGCAGCTTTGCATGCCATTGAACGAACGCTTGCTGGCGGCCAACTGTATTCATCGACGAAGCAAGGTTATCGAACTGCGCACAGGGATTCATCAACACCCAATGCTCGCCTCCACCAGCAAGAAGTTCACGCTCAAACAGCATTGGGACCAATTCCACCATTGCGAAAAATAGGTCAAGCGGGCCATCGTGAGGTTGTGGGGCCAAGACTGCGTATGCCTTAGAAAAAAGACTGGTTAAGAACACCGAAGTGGGCGCCAAATCTTTTCCTGAAGGGACATCAGCAAAAGCAATATTCCGATGCACCTTACCCAGTTGGATGAAGCGACTGAGAAGTCTCCCAAAAACCTGTGACGCTTCAGGCAAAGGTTCAACATCTGCCTTTCGAACCGAGTCGTAGTTGGCCTCTAATGCGGCAACCAGATTAAATACAGGAGATACCTTAGCAACATCGTCAAACCCGAGGCAGTATCCTTTCGGATTGGTCGACAGGTAACGGCTCAGGTCACGGTCCGGGATGCGGCCGTGATGCTCGCCGTATGGTAGTGTGTAAGCGGGGTCGTCAATGACCGGAGCGAAGTCTGCTCGCATGCCCCCGGCATAGATAAGCGTCACGCAACGCTCCCATTTCTCAATGCCGAGGCCGTGCCGTTTGGCATACCTGCTCAAGGCTGTGAACAGGTGGTCCAGCAGGAGCACTGTTCCCTTACCCCCGCCATACCGGTGAAGAGCAGCACGCGCCAGTCGGGCAACAAGGTCGATATCGAAGCCCTCATGCTTCGGGTCCATCGGACGCACGATGGTTCCCATTAGGCGCGAGCCCTGCGCATGAACCTGAGTTAGCAGACCATCGAACTCCGGGCATTCGGCCAGGTAGTCGCCGGTAGCGTTGTAGGCCCGCTCTAAGTCGTCGAGTTGAGTCTGCGAGGGTTCGTAGGCCCGAGCGATTGTCTCAGCAAGGTATGTAAAGCGTGCTGACGCATCGGCCGTTACCGTCCTGGCGGGTACGCCGACGATAGGTTCTCGGATCATTCCTATTGCTCCCTCCGACTACGTCTGAACACCGCCTTTAATTGCTTCCCGCCCTCGCAGTCCTGGGCAGAGGCACCGTGCCCTGACACCACCACAACACTACAGGTGCTGCGGTTGCGCCGAGCATCGACAAGCTCACATGGAGCAGCTTACATCATCTTTTTGATGATGTCTTGGAATCATACGACACAGGTCGTTTATCGTGAAGCGTTATGATGTACACATGGCCGTAGCATTAGACCAACACCGAGCAGCCGTCCTCGCAGGCGTCAATAAGACGCAGCTTGAACGGCTCGCATACATCGATTTCAAGCTTTATTTTTTTGGAGAGCTTCGGCGTGCAGATGTCGTCGACCGCTTTGGCATGGGGCCAGCGGCGGCTACCAGAGACATCGCGATGTACAAAGACATAAGCCCAAAAAACCTTGCTCTCGATAACACAGACAAGGTAT
Organism: Azohydromonas lata; assembly: GCF_034427735.1. NCBI lineage: Bacteria > Pseudomonadati > Pseudomonadota > Betaproteobacteria > Burkholderiales > Sphaerotilaceae > Azohydromonas > Azohydromonas lata. Next base: position 178,682 of record NZ_JAXOJX010000003.1, on the reverse strand, counting down.
ATCGCCCAACAGTGGAATTTGCTCCGCTGTTTGAGCATGCACCCCAGCGGGTGCTTACAGCACTGGCACAAGGCTTCGGGGAAGGGTTTAGTGATGCGCTAAAGCCTATGATTCGCAGCGAAATACCGAATGCATTGGGCTTACCAAAAATGTCGGTTTTGGCACCTGTAATGCGTGCAATCCACCGCGGCAAGGCTATCCGCCTCGGCTACACATCTATTGACAGCGGGTACACCGAGCGAGAAATTGTACCGCTCGCGCTTGTCGACATTGGTATACGTTGGCACGTAAGAGCATTCGACCGGCGGCATCGCCAGTTCCGCGATTTCGTACTCACCAGAATGGATGCGCCAACTGTGCTGGAGGACAGCCAAGTCATGCAAGACGAAACTGCCGAGCATGATGTTCAGTGGAGCCGCATCATTGAACTAGAATTTGTTCCGCATCCCGAACATCCTCGTCCTGAGGTTGTTAGGATGGACTACAGCATACCTGCAGACGGAGTGCTGCGGGTATCCGTACGTGCAGCGAATGCCGGCTATATGCTTCGTCGATGGACTGTTGACTGTTCTCCTGACCACAGTCTGCGCGGCATTGAATACGCGCTATGGCTACGGGACCCGCTCGCGCTCTACGGGGCAAATAACGCACAATTAGCACCTGGCTACAAAGACCCACATTCAAAAAGAAAAATTAAAGCGCTCTAGCGACTACAAGTTCTCCCAAAAGTCAGTCCGCGTGGATGTTGCGTATCAAAATTGTGTGCGAACTGTCCGATTTTCGATGTTGAAGCAGATAAATTAGTTGGACTTGCGAAATTTATTTTGACGCAGTACGGCAATAGTTCGGCGCTAAGGTGAGCGGCGATCACGGTTCTGACCAAGCTGATTGAAGCCGGTTATGGCTACGATCCCGCCCTGACGCAAAGATTGTCCAAAAGGAATGCCTTCGTGCGGGCCTCTCCGGCGGCCCCATACTCCATGATCTTGAGCCAGTGTTGAGGTCCGCGGTTACTGCGAATATGTCCAAGGCTTCTGTGAATGTGGCTGAAATCCCGCTCAAGTAGGATGACGACGCAACCTAAGGTCGCCGCCTTACTTGATGTCCACCGCCGCATTTTGCTTATGAACAGGCAGCTTTTGGCTGGTGTTCAGGTGCTTGGCGGGCTGGAACACATTCGCATGGGCCTTGAACGTGGCAGTCACATTCGCGGGAACTCTGGGCCCTGGTATGTCATAAGTGGTAGAAAGACAGCACTGTGCCTTGAAGGCTAAAAAGCGTATTTCAGCTTTTACAACAAGCGCTTACGCCACGGATGCCAGTTGCATAAACCGTGGACGCCATTCGCAGTAACCGTGGGCCACAACGGTGACTAACCCGTTAATTTACTTAAGGTTTTACAGGCGAAGCACACCAAGATTGACAAGAAGTCCGAGAACCCCATTCTGCTCTCCGGCGCAATACTAACTTCTTAGACTCAGCCAAACGGTATAGGTTCTAGGTGACCCTTAATCCATTCTTTCCAAGAATCAAATTTTGAGCCGGCCTTCCATTTTTTCGGTGGTCTTAAATCCTTCACGTGTGAGCATTGCCGAATCTATGCGCACCCAGGCAGCTGCCACGCCTTGCCATAAGAACTGCAAAGATACCCCACCATTAACATCAGTCGCGTTACCAATTCGAATAGCGTCGTATTTGACGTACGTAATGCCGCGCTCCGAAATAATTGCAGAGGCTGCCCAGGAATCTCCGCTTCCGAAGCGGATGTGTTTGGCAATTGAGGAGTTGATTTCCATAGTTCGGGGAGTTAATCGTCAAAATGCGCATAAACCGGGTACATGCGGTGACTTATATCATAGTTGTGATCTTTGCGCACGAAATCTACGCCATTAGTCGATACTCATGCGCTTCAAACATATTTCGGCTTCTTCAAGTACTGCGCCGCCGTCACATCGGCTACCGCTTTACGTGATGTTGAGGTCCACGGTTACTGCGAATAGGTCCAAGGTTTCTGCGAATGCGGCTGAAATCCGAGTCGAATTAGATGACACCGCAACAACATGTGGTCATGTTTCCTGTGTACCCAAGCTCAAACGTCCTATGAGTACGGAGCTTTTTTCGGACGAAGTTCTGGTTGCCAGGCCGGTATACATTCGCATGAACCTTGGTCGCGCCGGCCACGTTCGCATGAACCGTGACCCTGGGAGCGTGCTGTGTGGCAGGGGATCAACATCGCCCCTCGGTAACGAAAATGCCGATTTCCTCCAGTGCTGAGCCAATTTGTCTCCACTGGGTCATTCGCAACAACCGTGGACGCCATTCACAATAACCGTGGGCCACAACATCGAGTGCTGGATGGCACTGGCGGTCCAGGGTTGCGGGAGCTTTGTGGTGATCATGTCTCTCCTTAGTCCTCGCCCTTCCCGATCCCATACCTGTACTTGCGCAAGGTGAGTTCTTCGTCGGCCTGCTGCTTCTCGAACGCAATCATTCGCTCGAGCTGCTCCGTGAGCCAATCTGCGAATGCCCGAACCAGAGCGTCCTCGTCCGCCCTCCACGCGGCAATCTCGTCGCGTTTAGCTTCGAAGGCATTGACCAAGCCGTACTCGCCCCACACGCCGCCGATCGTCTTGATGGCGGCGGCGAGCGTGCGCCATTCCTTGGACTCTTGCGGCACGACCTTCACGATCGCCTTGCAGACGTCTAGGATCGGCGCGCCGCCGCCATAGGAGCGCACGATTGCGAGGACGAATTCCAAGTCGACGCGGTCACCCGAGGCCACGAAGTCCAGCAGCAGCTTCTGGAATTCCGGCTCGAAGCCCGGGAAGACTGCCTTGATCAGTCGAGCGCCACTGCGATAGGGAAACATAGACGCGGCCTCGTCGCCCTTGAATCCACGGCGCAGCATTGCCAGTACCGCTTGCGGATGCTCTTGGAGCACGTTCTTGAGTGCATGCAGGTGATATGGGATCGCCTCGAACTTGTCGTCCAGGAGATCGCCACCGTCCCTGCGCCGCTGCGCGCGATGCCCGATCTCGACGGTGAGCCGCTCCTCCAGAAAATTCATCAGCGCGTCGATGTTCTTTTCACCAATTGCACGCAGGACTTCCTCGGCTTGGTAGCTCAGCTCAGGCAGCGTCACCATGCTTGCAAGCACCTCGGCCTGTTCATCGGCGCTCATCGCCTCGGCAAACCGCTTGAACTCGCGTCCGAACCAGAATGTGCTGGCCCAGCTAGCGTCGTTGCGCTTGGCCATCTCACGCAAGGCTGTCATGAAGACGTCCTTGGCCGGATTGCAGCCTTCGCCGTACAGTGCGGCCGCCACGCCCATGGCCACGCTCAGAGCGTAGCGGTTATCCAGTTCGGCGCTCCTGGCGACGACCCGGGACAGTACCGCCAGCCGCGACGCGCCTCCTTTCAAAACCGACTTGGCGATCGTCTCGATGTGAGAGCCTTCGTCGATCCATCTCTGCACGGTGGCATCGATGTCCTGGTGGCACTCACTGTTCCAAAGGCCACCGATCAAGGGGATGAGGAAGGGCCGCATGCGGAGTTCATGCTCCCTGACAAGCTCTAGCGCCAAGCCCGGTCTCGTTTGGCCAAGCAACTCCAGGAACTCGTAGTAGACCGGAAACGTCGCGAGATCCTCCGATTCGGTCTTGGAGAACTCCAGAATCCTGTCTCTCCACTCGATCTGGTTGGTCTCACCGATCGAGTCCACGAGGTGGCGGGCCGCTTCCTGTCGCTTGGTGTTGCTGTAGTCCCACTCTTCCTCGGACCTTCGCAACTTTTCCCAGTCGCCAAAGATGCCTTCGAACCCGATGAGCTGCTTGTAGATCTGGTAGTCGGGGCGGAGGCCCACGGCATCCCGGACCTGCAACGCTGCCTTCTCGATCTCGGGCGTTGCGGCGTGGAAATAGTCCCAGTACGCCTGATGCTCGATCGTCTGCACCAAGGGTAAGGCCGCGCCCGCGACGAGCTCGCGAAGGAACGTCAGCACCGTGACGGCGTCGCGCTCGAACATGCGCGTGGTATCACCATCGACTGCACCGCTTTCGCGATGCGTCGCGGCGTTGAGCACGCTCAGCACGCTTGTGTGATACGACACTTCGTCCTTGAGCTGATACATGCGCTTGAGCAGAGCGATGGCGCTGGCGCGCATTTCTGAGACGCCGGCACCGCTGACTACGGAACCGCGGCTAATAGTCACGGCGTTGTAGGTAAACGCATGCCCTTGCATCGACGACGAGAGCACGACGCGCAAGACACTCAGAATGGCATCGGCATCCTCCCTCAACTGGTCATCGCCTCTCTTGGACAGGCTTTCGACGATCGCCGTCTGCGGACGGGCGCCGAGGGTGCCGAAATGGTTCAGGTTGAACTCGGCCAACGCGTCGAGCGCGCGCCGGGCCTTCTTGCAGACCTCCTCGTCGTCGTTGCGGGAGAGGTCGAGTAGGAAGTCCAGCACCTCCTCCAACCGCACGTAGCGCAAGGAGTTGGGCACGTCAATGGCGTCGCAGATCAAGTGGCTGGCAGAGCGGTGACGCAGTCGCGATGCCGCGATCGGCTCGCCGCCTTGGGTCAGGTTGCGCGACGGCACCGAACGCACAAAAGCGTGCAGAGTCGGGACGATGGCTCCATGGAACTTCCGTGCCAGGACCGCCAGGGTCTTTAGCGCCGCATCGAGTTCGTCATAGTCGACGCTCTGCTGCAGCGTGCGTTCCGCACGACGCAGCTCCTCGACTAGCCTTTCCTGCACCGGCGCAGCCGGGTTGTCCAGCAGCTTGGCGAGCGTTGCCAAACGCAGTTCAAGATCCTTCATCGAGAGCTTTCAGCAAGAGGGCTTGCACAATGGGGTCGTTGGCAGCTTCGCGAGCCGTGTCCCGGTCGGTGGCGATCAGATGGCTGCCGGTATCGGCGAGGTGCCCGGAGAGTTCCAATGTCTTGGCTTCATGCTCGGCGATCTCGCGGCGGATGCCGAGTGCCTCCAACCTAGTGAAGAGCGTTTCCTTGTCGGGTGCATCCCAAGTGTCGATCACGCCAAGCAAGATCCGGTCGACGTTATCAAAGGCCTTGCTGCGAAGCTGATCCAATGGCACGGGCGCCTTTGACGGCGCCGGCCGCTCCAGCAGAACGACGGACATGGCAGCTTCGATTGCGGCATCGAGCCGCTCCATGTCGTCCCACACTTCGAATCCGTCGGCCCGCAGGGTTTCCCCCGCCCTCTTGTCCTTGGTCAAGAAGCAATGCCGTCCCGGTTTCTTTTTCACCTCCCGGGCGGCTTCGAGGATCCACGCGTCGGGGATGTCCTTGCGTCGTTTCTCGCGTAGCTCGTTGGGATTGAACGGGGGCAAGACTTTGAAGTAGCGGTCCCACGCGTTCGTGGCATGTTCGAACGTAAAGTTCAGCACCTCGATCTTGTGGTCGGTCATGAACTTGGCCAGCGCCTCTGCCGAATTCCGATAGACCTCCTCCCGCGAGGGCAGGTCCAGCACTGGTTGGGGCAGACCCTCCAGGATCATGGGCAGTTCCCTCTTGGACAGCTCGCCGGCCTTGGACCTCAGTTGCGCAACGATCTCCTCGTACTTGTCCACGAGCTGAGTCCGACGCTCTTCCAGCGCGATCAATGGGATGTAGACCTTGGCAAGGCCCAGCTGGCTAAGCCTGAGCAGGCGCTTGAAATCCGGGTGCCCAAAAGGTCTCTCGTGCATCAGGTTGGTGTCGATGACAATGTGGAAGATGTCCATGGACTGTGATGCCGGGGCGGCGCGTTTGAGGGCAAGAGAATGGAAGGCTGGATCATAGAAGGCCCGCTTGCACCGTTTCGCCAGCGCCTCGGCACGGCCAGTGCACGAGGACTTAGTGCGAGGTGAGCGGCGGTGCGGTGCCGCCGGGGCGAAGTCCGAGAGATGCTGAACGCACAGATTCGGCCGGGCGGGTGGCCCGACGATCACTACACCGACGCGATGACATGTCTGGCGAGCTCCGCCTGGGACTGCGCAGCTTGCAGTTCACGCTGAGCTTGTGCCAGCTCGTGCGCGAGCGTATCGAGCCCGCGCCGCCGAGGTCGCTTGTTCGGCTTGAGCGGTGACCATCTGAGTCGACAGCTGGCTGATCTAGACCCGCGGCCTCCGTTAGCGTCTGCGTGTGCTTCTCCTGCGCGGTCCTGACGTCCGCCTGGAACGTCTGCGTGCGCTGTTCCGCATCGTCGGCCCGCCGGCCGCGCTGCCGATGCTGGTGGGCGGCCGTGCCGGGGCTGAGCGCCACCGACACACGCCAAGTGGAAGCTTTCTTCACCGCCCACCCCGATCTCACCGAGCGCGCCCCAGTGCTGCGGCGGCTCCGGCCAGGGACGTGCAGCCGTGAGAGCACGTCGCGTTGCCGCAGGACCTGGACGGCACGCAAGTGCGGTTCCGCGCCCCGCGCGAGAGCTGCACGTTCGACGCCCGCGACGACTATGCGGGGGTGCAAGCCTGGCTACAGCGCCAGAAAATTCCGTTAACTCACATATGGATAAGTCCGGAGATCGACGCGTCTATAGCGAACAGAGCATTTCGAAGGTGCACGCAGGCATGTATCGCCGTCTAGTTGCTGTAGATAATTGCCCATAATCTTTAATAATATAAATAAATATGAAGTTCCCGCACAGCAACAGCTACCTAGGAATTTAAAGCGCGACAAGCACTTGCGGAGTAAGCGTTGCGTCCTGGCCCTATAGGCAGAGCAGCCCGCCCTGAGCAGCATCGCCGGGACGCGTGCTCGCTTGCGTAGGTGTGCACGATGGAGGTAATGCACACATGGACAAGCGAGTCATCACGGACAGGGCCACGCGGCGGCAGCACAGCGCGGCCCTCAAGCGCGAGCTGGTCGAGCGCAGCCTGCAGCCCGGGGCGTCGGTGGCGGCCCTGGCGCAGGAGCACGGCATCAACGCCAACCTGCTCTTCAACTGGCGACGGCTGCACCTGGAGCAACAGCAGGCCGCGGCCCAGCCGCCCGCCGAGTCGGCGCCGGTGCTGTTGCCCGTGACGGTAGAGGAGCCGGTCGCTGCACCGGCGGCCCCGCGCGCTTGCGCGCCGGCAACGCCGACGCCACGGCGTGTGGGTACGGGCGTGATCGAGGTCGAGATCGGTGCGGCGCTGGTGCGGCTGCGCGGCACGGTGGACGAGGCCAGCGTGCGCTGCGTGTTGCAGGCGCTGCTGGAGCTGCGGTGATCGGGCTGCCAGCCGGTACGCGGGTGTGGCTGGTGGCCGGCCATACCGACATGCGCAAGGGCTTCGACGGGCTGGCGGCGATGGTGCAGACGGCGCTGGCGAGGAATCCGTTCGAGGGCCACGTCTTCGTCTTCCGAGGCCGCCGCGGCGACATCCTGAAGGTTTTGTGGTTCGACGGCCAGGGCCTAATGTTGTTATCGAAGAGGCTCGAGAGGGGACGCTTTGTCTGGCCGCAGGCGACCTCGGGCAGCGTCTCGCTCACGCCGGCGCAGCTGTCGATGCTGCTGGAGGGCATTGACTGGCGCATGCCGGTGCGCACGCACACGCCCGAGCTCGCTGCCTGAGCCAGGCCTGTTGCACGCGGCTCACGGGCCACTGGTCAGCTGCCGCGCAGCACGGCACAGTAGGGACCATGCCGCTGCCGCCTGGGCCTCACACCGTCGAGTCGCTGCTGCGCGTCATCGAGGCGCGCGACGCGGAGCTGGTGCTGCTCAAGCTCATGAACGAGAAGCTGCGGCTGCAGCTGGCGCGCCGCATCCGGGACCAGTACGGCGCCTCCAGCGAGCGCTTCGACGACGGCCAGCGCACGCTCATCGAGCCCGCACCGCTGCCGCCGGAACTGCCGCCGCTGCCCAAGGCGGCGCCGGCTCCGGCCGCCAATGCGCCGGCCCTGGACCGCAGCCTGCCCTCGCACCTGCCGCGCGAGGAGCTGGTGCACCGTGCGCCGGCGACGCTCGCCCATCACGACAGCACCGGCCAGGCCTGTGGCTGCAGCGCATGCGGCGGCCGGCTGCGCCGCATCGGCGCCGATGTGTCGGAACAGCTGGAATACGTGCCCTCGCGCTTCAAGGTCATCCGCCATGTGCGGCCCAAGCTCGCCTGCGTGAAGTGCCAGACGATCTTCCAGGCCGAGGCACCGAGTCGCCCCATCGTGCGCGGCATCGCCGGGGCCGCCTTCATGGCGCACGTGATGGTCTCGAAGTATTGCGACCACATCCCCCTGTACCGGCAAAGCCGCATCAACGCGCGCAGCGGCGTGCACATCGACCGCTCCACGCTGGCGCGCTGGGTGGGCCAGGGCGAGAAGCTGCTGGACCCGTTGTTGGCGGCGCTGAGCCGCTACGTGCTGGCGGCCGAGAAGCTGCACGCCGACGACACGCCCGTGCCTGTGCTCTCGCCCGGCAAGGGCAAGACCAAGGAAGGCCGGCTGTGGGTCTACGTGCGCGACGACCGCCCGGCAGCCAGCGAGGAGGCACCGGCGGCGTGGTTCCAGTACTCGCCCAACCGTGAAGGCCGCCACCCGCGCGAGCACCTGGAGAAGTTCCGCGGCATCTTGCAGGCCGACGGCGACAGCGGCTGGGCGCGGCTCTACGCCCAGGGCGTGACGGAAGCAGCCTGCTGGGCCCACGCAAGACGGCCGTGGTGGGACCTGTACGTCAGCACCGGGCGCAGCGAGGACTCGGTGGCGGCCCAGGCGCTGCGGCGCATCAAGGCGCTCTACGCCATCGAGGAGGACATCCGCGGGCAGCCGCCGGACGTCAGGCGCGCGCACCGCCAAGCCCGGGCCGGTCCGCTGCTGCAGGAGTACCACGACTGGCTCACGGGCATGGTGGGCCGCGTGTCGAGGAAGTCTGAGCTGGCCCAGGCCATTGCCTACTCGCTCACGCGCTGGCAGGCCCTCACGCGCTACCGCGACGACGGCCGCATCGAGATCGACAACTCGGCCGCCGAGCGCAGCCTGCGTGGGGTCGCGCTCGGAAGATCGAATTTCCTCTTCATGGGCTCGGACGCCGGCGGCGAGCGCGCCGCGGCCATGTACAGCCTGGTGGAGACGGCCAAGCTCAACGGGCTGGACCCGCAGGCCTACCTGCGCGCGGTGTTCGAGCGCATCGCCGAGCACCGCGTCGACCGCGTCCACGAGCTGCTGCCCTGGAACATCGGCCGCGCCGAGCCGCTGCCGCAGCGCCAGGCCGCCTGAGAATAGCGACCCGAAGCCGGCTGCGCGGGTGCACCGGCGCGGTATTCCAGGGAGACGACGGCGGTGGACACGCAAGGCCCCAACCCCCAGCTCATCGACGCGCTCAGCCAGGCCAGCAGCCTAGAGCTGTTCCAGCTGAGCACCATCATCGAGCGCATGCTGGCCGACCCGCGCCGCATCATCGCCGTGCGCTCGCGCATGCACCTGGGCCAGACGGTGCGCTTCCTGGACTGGCACGACGGGCGCATGCGCAGCGGCAAAGTCGTGGCCATGCGCGACCACCAGGTGACGCTGCACGAGACCGACGCGCGGCGCGAGTGGAAGCTGCCCTACGCCGCCATCGAGCCGCCGCCGGCCGGGGCCCAGCCGGCCGCGTCAACTGCAACAACGCCCGCGCCGCCAGCGCCGTCACAGCCGGGCCGGGATGACTTCCGCTGCGGCGAGAAGGTGTCCTTCGAGGACCGCTACATGCAGACCCAGATCGGCACCATCGTGCGGATCAACCAGCGCACGGCGACAGTCGAAACCGCAGACGGCCCGGGCTGGCGGGTGCCGTTCCGCCTGCTGCGCCACGTCGTCGATATCTGACTTCGGCAGCCTGTGCCAGTAGGGTGCAGGCGCCACGCTTACCTTGCGGAGAACGCCTTGCCGCGACGTCCGGCGCTGGGCTGGGCTGGGCTGGGCTGGGCTGGGCTGGTCATCAGCCTGTGGGCGCCGGCTTAAATCTGGCTCTTCCGCAATCTCTGTGACGGGGGTCAGTTCGGGTGCAGGACGCGGATTCTCATCAGGTCAAGCTTGGCCCTCCCGTACATCTGCCGCTTGAAGTACTTCAGCCGGTTAATCTACCCCTCAACCTGCCCGCTACTCCATGGAGAACTGAACGCAGCTCGCACGGCTGACAGATCTGCCTCGAGCCCGGCCGCGAAGCGCTGTAGGTCTGGCATCGGGCAGGTGCGCGCTTGGAACAGCCAACGATCGAATCCATTGAGGTCGCGACTGCGCGCGAGGCCGAACAGCTGAAGCGCCAGTTCACGTGCCGCGGCCACCGTCGGCTCGATGCGGCAAAGAGTTTCGACGAAGCGTTTCCGGTCGCTGCGCTCGGTCTGCGTGAGCGGGCCCTCTTGCCAGCCCAGCAGCCAGGCACAGGCGCGACGTGCAGACGGCGCAGAGATCGTGCGCAAACTGAGTGAAATCCAGGCATTTCGAAATTTGCTTCAAATCTGGCCACCAACGCCTTTGAATTTCTCAACGAACGCAGCGATTTTCTGAAAGACCGTCTGCTTCTTGGTCTTGAACTGAGGGTTCAAGGGGCTCATCTTCGGTAGCACCGCGTTGAGTTCGGTGCCGTTCTCGCTGGCGAACTCTCGCTTCAGTGAAGCGGTGATGTAGCGCTTCGCTGCTTCGGCGTTGAGGCCCTCCGTCGTGATCAAGTCTTGCGCTTCACGCTGCTGCTCAGCTTGGGCGAACTTGAAGAAAGCATCGATCACGCTGGCCTTGTCGCCAAGCTGGTCCAGATCGGTCTGGTTGATGAAGTCGACCAGCAGGCCTTCTTTGGCGCGGTTACCCAGGCTTGCGCGGATCACCCGCCGCACCTCATCCACCAGCTCGCTCTTGCTCTTGATCTTCTTGTTGTGCTCGAAGATCAGTTCCAGGATGTAGTCGAGGTTGATTTCCTGCGACTTCAGCAGGTCCACCTCAAAGACCACGTCATCCCAGTCGATGGTCGACTTCTCCTTCTCGGCGCCTGCCTTCTCGCGACGCAACCAGTCGCGCACGTCGTTGTAGGTGGAGCGGTAGTCCTGGATCTTCCGCTCTGCAGGGAGCGTGATGGCTTGCAAGGCCGCCAGATCTTCATCGCTCAGATAGTGCTTGGCCTTGAACGCTTCCACCGCAGCGGCATCCGCCAGATCGACGGTCTGAAGCTCCTTCAGGCTGGCGAACTCGTCGTAGTTCTGCAGGATGTTCTCAACGCGCAGGTATTCGCCAAACAGCTTGGCAAAGGCCTTCTTGTCGCACTCCTTCTCAATGGTTGCTGGGTCAGGGAAGCGAGCCTCCAGCTCTTGCACCACATCCTTGAAGCCTCGCCGTGCCTCACCCGTGGCCGTATCGGTGAAGCCTTCCATGTACTCCTTGTAGCTCTTCTCCAGCACCACGTTCTTGGTGTTTTTGTCTCCGAACAACGTGATGGCGTCGATGGTCGCCTGCTCCAGGTCGCGGAAGGTGACGATGTTGCCGAAGGTCTTGGTGGCGTCGAAGATGCGGTTGGTGCGAGAGTAGGCCTGCATCAGCCCGTGGAAGCGCAGGTTCTTGTCGACAAACAGCGTGTTGAGCGTGGGGGCGTCAAAGCCCGTCAGGAACATGCCCACCACGATGAGCAGGTCGATCTCCTTGGCCTTCACCTGCTTGGCCAGGTCTCGGTAGTAGTTCTGGAAGCCGTTGCTGTCCACGTTGAAGTTGGTCTTGAACAGCGCGTTGTAGTCGGCGATGGCAGCGCTCAAGAACTCCTTGGCGCTGCTGTTCATGGCCGAGACGTCAAAGCTCTCGTCCTGGATGTCGCCGATCGCGTCCTGCTCTTCGTTGGCGGCGAACGAGAAGATGGTGGCCACCTTCAGCGGCCGCAGTGTCGTTGGGCTGGTCTTCTGCAACTCCCGGAAGCTCTCGTAGTACAGCTTGGCGGCCTCCACGCTGCTGACGGCAAACATGGCGTTGAAGCCCTTAGTTTTGTCCGTACCACCCGCGTGCAGGCGGTGGGTTTTCTGCCGGAAGTTGGTCAGGATGTACTGGGTGATCTCGCGGATGCGGTCCGGGTGCAGCAGCGCCTGCTTGTTCTCTGCCGCGCTGAGCTTCTTCTCGTCCTTCTCGGTCTCGATGGCCTTGAACCGTGGGCGCACATCGTTGTAGTCCACCTTGAACTTCAAGACCTTCTCGTCGCGGATGGCATCGGTGATCACGTACGAGTGCAGTTCACGGCCAAACACGCTGGCCGTGGTCTCGGCGCCCAGAGCGTTCTCCGGGAAAATGGGCGTGCCGGTGAAACCGAACTGGCAGAACCTCTTGAACTTCTTCTTCAGGTTCTTCTGGGCTTCGCCAAACTGGCTGCGATGGCATTCGTCGAAGATGAACACCACCTGCTTGCCGTACAGGGCCAAGTCAGCTTCGCTCTTCATCAGGTTGTTGAGCTTCTGGATGGTGGTGACAACGATCTTGTTGTCGTCCTTCTCCAGGTTGCGCTTCAGGCCCGCCGTGCTGTCTGAGCCGTTCACACTGTCAGGCGAAAAACGCTGGTACTCCTTCATGGTCTGGTAGTCCAGATCCTTGCGGTCCACCACGAAGAACACCTTGTCGATGAAGTCCAGCTCAGTGGCCAGGCGCGCCGCTTTGAAGCTGGTCAGGGTCTTACCAGAGCCCGTGGTGTGCCAAATGAAACCACCGCTCTCCGTGTTGCTCCAGTTCCTGGACTGATGGCTGCTCTTGATCTTCCACAGAATGCGTTCCGTGGCAGCGATCTGGTAGGGGCGCATCACCAGCAGCGTGTTGCTAACGTCGAACACCGAGTAATGCAGCAACACGTTGAGCAGCGTGTGCTTCTGGAAGAAGGTGGCCGTGAAGTCCTTCAGATCCTTGATCAGCGTGTTATCCGACCTCGCCCAGTTCATGGTGAAGTCGAAACTGTTCTTGTTGCGCTGCGTGGTGTTGGCGAAGTAGCGGGTGTCGGTGCCGTTGGAGATCACGAACAGCTGCAAGAACTTGAACAGCGACTGATCGCTGTTGAAGCTCTCCTTGCTGTAGCGGTGCACCTGGTTGAAGGCCTCGCGGATGGCCACGCCACGCTTCTTCAGCTCCACCTGCACCAGCGGCAAACCATTGACCAGGATGGTCACGTCGTACCGGTTGGCGTGCGTGCCCGTCTGCTCAAACTGCTTGATGACCTGCACCTTGTTGCGGGTGACGTTCTTCTTGTCCAGCAGGTAGATGTTCTGGATGCGCCCGTCGTCAAAGACGAAGTCGTGGATGTAGTCGTCGTGGATCTTGCGGGTCTTCTCGACGATGCCATCACTTGGCTTGTCCAGCCAAGACTCTACAAATCGCAGCCATTCACCATCGGTGAACTGCACTGCGTTGAGCGCCTGCAGTTGCACGCGTACGTTGGCCAGCAGATCGACGGGGGTCTTGATGAACGGAGCGAACTCGTAGCCCTGATTGACCAGATCCTGGATCAGCTCACGCTCCAGATCGCTTTCGCTCTGGTAGGTCTCTGCGACCTTCCACTCGCGGGTGTATTGGTCGAGGACGATGAAGTTCTTGGACTCGGCGATGGCCTTGTAATCGTTCATTTATCAGGCGCCCTGTGGCTGCCAAAAGGCATGTGTAATCTTCAAGTGATCCAGCAGTAGCTTGACTGTGGCGCCTTCAGCCGGCGTAGGCTGAGCAACGGCCATATTCGACAGCGTGCTGTGGCTGGTGAAGTTGATGATGCGGCTGTAGTACAGCTGCTTGTCATCCGGCAGAAGTTCAGACCACTTCTGGTACCCCAAGAAGCTGGCTGTCTTCTCGTACAGATTACGGAGAAGCGTGAAGTGAAAGCGCTCGACCTTGCTGCCCGCAATGGCCTCTTCAATGGTCTGCAGCAGATGCAGATGGTAGGAAAAGCTCTTGTTGGAGTCGCCTGGCTTTTCAGTGAGCGTGAAGCTGCCGTCTTCCAAACGCTCCAGCATGTAGCAGCCCTTGTTGCTGAACTCGTTGAACAGCACGTTGTAGAACAGCGGACTGTGCGTGGTGATGATGAACTTCAGGTCAGATTGACTGGATTTGATCGAAGAAGCCAGGTTAACCGCCAGTTCGATCAGGTGGTTCTCGTCCAGCGAGCTTACCGGGTCATCCACGAAAACGTGGGTCAGGTTATTGAAGGCCTCGGTGGACCGGTTGTCGGCTTCCGGGATGTTCAGCTCGGCAATCACCTGCTCCAGCAGTGCATTGAACACACTCCAGATGAAGTTGCTTTCTTCGCCTTTAGAAATCTTGATGTGGGGTTCTGGCGCCTTGTTTCCGCGCTCAAACGAGAAGTTGACGGATGAGAAGTCTGCGCTGAAATGCGGCGTCAACTTGTCGCTGGTGTAGCGCTGGAAGGTGGTGGTGATGCTCTGGTCCTGGCCTTGCTCTTCCAGCACCCATTTGGTGAACGCATTAGGTTGAATCATCAGCTTGGGCTCAGCATCCCGCCCCAAGTCGTTGTCCCAATAGAACAGGTCTTCGGTGAAGGCACTGTAGTAGAGAATCTTCTTGTCGGCCAAATTCGATGGCGACGGGTCATCACCTTCCCCTTTAGGCGCAATCAGTTGCTTGAACGCCCGTGACAGGCGCGTCTTGCCCGTGCCGTTGAATGCATAGATCAGCTGCACCTTCTTCTTGGCGCCTTTCAGCTGCTGGGCTATCTCTTCGAGCTTCTTGCCCATGTCATGCCTCTACGCCCTCTGATTTGGGGAAGCTCAGCAGCAAGTCGCGGTAGTAAGCGTACTGCTTTTGGCGCAACTCGATTTCTCGGGGCAAGCCTTCGGTGAGGGAGTTCGTGAGGGCGTCGAATTTGTCGAGGGTGTGGGCGATTCGATCTTGCTCCGGTAGTTCAGGAATCGGAATCAGTAGCTCTTTCAAGCTGCCTGCATTCAGTGCAGGAATTCCATCGTATGTACACAGAGCCTGAATCTCCGGCTGCATTTTTTGCAATAGATGATAGAGGTACCTAATTCTGAGTGTGGTCTTGTCGCGAATCGTGGCTGAATAGTTCAGATTGCCTCGAAAGTACTTCCCTTCAGCCCAGGTGATGGAGCCCACCCCAGCGCCTCGTGAAGTAATGCCAATAGGATCGTCGCTTACGTTCCATTCGTCAATGAACCCGAGTGGTTCTTTCCCGCTATTTAGGACGGGGTAGTGGCCCGGATTTTCAGAAATCATTTGCTTGTTTACGGATTGGCCAGTCTTAATGACCGTCATTTCCCCCAACGTCTTCCACTCCACCTCACCATCGTCAAAACTCAACAACAGATCCCGATAGTGGTTGTATTGCTTCTTCCTGGCGGTAAGTTCGGCGGTAAGCTCGGTGGTAAGCTCGGTGAAGGTGTCCAAGATGCGGACAATTTCGCCTTGGATTTCAAGCGATTTTGGGGGATTTTCGGGGCAGGGGATGGGGACAAGAAGCGGTGCGAGATCCCGTGTGTTGAAGTACGGAATTCCGCCACCCTTTGCTAGGCCTTGAATCTTTGACTCATTGCTCTTTAGAAAAAAATATAGAAATCTTTGGTTTAGTTGGATGATTGGTGATAGAAGGAAAACATTATTAGCCAACCAAATTGGGGTTGGCCAATAGTTGACGTGGCCGGCGTATGCACCATGCGAAGTCACAGTGACACTAATAGGCCCGAAGTTCCACTCTGAATGTGCGCCAACTTCCGTTTTGCTGGCGGTCACTATTGGATAGGTCCCTGGAATAATGTTGACTGGTTTTAGTTGTTCGCCGCGTTTAAATTCAACAACGTCAGCAAGCGGCATCCACGCTACGTCAACGCCGTCTAGCAACTTGTGCACGTACTTCAGGTGGCTCATGCCTCCACCTCCCCGCCCTCAATCTCCGCCACGATGGCGTCAATGTCCCTGCGCAACTTGTCGATGTTGGCCATGGTGGCTTTCAGATCGGCGTTGAGCTTGGCGATGTTCACCACCTCGCGGGTGTCTTTGGCTTCGACATAGCTGCTGACTGACAGGTTGTAGGCATTGGCCGCCACTTGCTCCAGGGGCACGGACTTGGCTAAGTGCTCGACGTTTGCCTTGCTGTCGAACACGGCCATGATTTGCTCGATGTGGGCATTCAGCAGCACGTTGTTGTTGGTTTCTTTCTTGAACAGGCTGCTGGCGTCAATGAACTGCGTGGTTGTGTCCTTCTTGTTCTTAGCCAGCACCAGAATGCTCACCGCGATGGTGGTGCCAAAGAACAGATTGGAGGCGAGAGAGATCACGCTCTCGACGTAGTTGTTGTCCACCAGGTACTGGCGAATCTTCTGCTCAGCCCCACCCCGGTAAAAGATGCCGGGAAAGCACACGATCGCCGCACGCCCCTTGGCCGACAAGTAGTTCAGAGCGTGCAGCACAAAGGCGAAGTCCGCCTTGGACTTGGGCGCCAGCACGCCGGCCGGGGCAAAGCGCTCGTCGTTGATCAGCGTGGGGTCGTCACTGCCGATCCACTTCACCGAGTACGGTGGGTTGGAGACGATGGCGTCAAAGGGCCTTTCGTCAGCAAAGTGCGGCTCTTCGAGCGTGTTGCCCAGCTGGATGTTGAACTTGTCGTAGTTCACGTTGTGCAAGAACATGTTCATCCGCGCCAAGTTGTACGTGGTGTGGTTAATTTCTTGCCCGAAGAAGCCGTCTTCGATCAGGTGCTGGTCGAAGTGCTTTTTGGCCTGCAAGAGCAGCGAGCCCGAGCCGCAGGCCGGGTCATAGATCTTGTTGATGCTGGTCTGGCCGTGCATCGCCAGCTGCGCAATCAGCTTGGAGACCTGCTGTGGTGTGAAGAACTCGCCGCCTGACTTGCCGGCGTTGGCGGCGTAATTGGAGATCAGGAATTCGTAGGCATCGCCGAACAGGTCGATGTGGCTGGCATCGAAGCCGCCGAAGTCCAGTTCCGCCACGCCCTTGAGCACGGCGGCCAGTCGCGAGTTCTTGTCCTTGACGGTGTTGCCCAGGCGGTTGCTGGTGGTGTCGAAGTCGGCAAACAGGCCCTTGATGTCGAGCTCGGAGGGGTAGCCGCTGGCAGAGGCCTCAATGGCTTTGAAGATGTTGGTCAGGTCGGTGTTCAGGCTCTCGTTTGTGTTGGCATTCGCCGCAACGTTGACGAAGAGCTGGCTGGGGTAGATGAAGTAGCCCTTGGTCTTGATGGCGTCGTCTTTCGCAGCCTCAATGTTCTCGTCATCGTCCGCCATGGCGGCGTAGTCCACGCTGGCATCGCCGCCGGTGATGTAGTCGACGAAGTTCTCGCTGATGAAGCGATAGAACAGGGTACCCAGCACGTATTGCTTGAAGTCCCAGCCGTCGACGGCTCCGCGCACTTCATTGGCGATCTTCCAGATTTGGCTTTGTAGCGCAGCTCTTTGCTGGATGCTGGTCATGTATTGTTCTTTCGATTACGACTAAAGATTGATGGCGCAGCCAAGTGAGTACTCCCGGCTAATTCACACCCTCAAGCGCACGGGATAGTCTACTTGGGCTCTATCAGCCCCTCGGCCTGAGCGCCTGTACCCGGCGGTTGCTGCAAACGTACACGCCAACGATCTCGAACGGCTTGCACGGCACACGCGTGAGCACTGCGCCCGCTCGTTCTATGTAGGCTGTGACCATGCTCGATCGCGTGGCACGACCAAGTGAAAAGCCCCGTGAGCTTTTGAGCGCACGGGGCTTTCGGTGCTTGGTGAGCCGGAAGTTCCTACTTCTGAACGGTACTGAATCGGGTACAGGGTCATTGGTGGCCTGGGGCGGATCGAACCACCGACACGCGGATTTTCAATCAGCGTGGCGACTTCACATAACGCCGCTTGGTTATTTTTCGGGCAAACCGCGGCTACTTTGGTTTTCTTTGAGTTTGTGCAGCCGGCCACGGCCCTTTGGCGCAGTATCAGGCCTTCCTTGGTGCAGATCGCGATTGGCCGTCCGAGCCCGGTGCTGTGGTCACCACGCCCAGTTGGCTCAGCAACTGCGCCGGCCGCACCCAGTAGAGAGCTTCTCCGCCACAGCCGCGGTCGATCCACGCCAGGTTCAGCGCCTCGTACACGGGCTGCCAGCCCTCGCCACGGCGCAGCAGCAGCGAGGGACTGGGCACGTAGCGGCCATGGCGCACGCGGCGCCAAAGCCGACGCGCCGGCCGGTAGTCACTGTCGACCTCTCCACGAGCCAGTACATGGTTGAGGTAGCTGCGCTTGCGCCGCTTGTCGCCCCACAGGTGCGGTGGCAAGGCCTCGAGCACACCGTGCAGTTGTTCGGCAAAGAAGCCCTCCTGGTACTTCCAGAGCTCCATTGGCCGCTGCACGCAGCGCGACCATTGCGTCTTCAAGCCTGCCAGCATCAGCGTAAGCACCCAGTATTCGCCGTGGTGGCGTTCGATGCGCACCAGGCGTCCATCGGTCTGCACGTCAATGGCTGAGGGCGCCAGCAGATCGAAAATCGCCGGCAGCCCCGTGCGGGTGAACTCCGTCTCCTCCAGCGCGCGGCCGACCGCGAACAGCCATGCCGTGTGCCCGAATTCGTCGTGCACGTCTGGATCGGCGCCCTTGTCCAACAGTGCCCGCACCAGTGGCGCGTTGCCGGCGCGCGCAGCCAGCATCAATGCGGTGGCACCGACCGGCGTGCGGTGGTCCACGCCATGCACGTCGGTCTGGCGCAGCACCTCCTTGAAGTTTTTGGCCGCATAGGGCTGCAGGTGACGCTGGCGCAGTGACGCTACCGTGCGGCGCACCTGCAAGTGGGCCTCGTCCCACAACGGCATCCGGATATCGCGGGTATCGAGCCAGCCTGCGCCAATGAAATTGCCGTCAAGTACCAGCGGACGTGCCGGAGCGAAATTCACGGCCGCGAGCCGCTCGACCCAGTGCTGCTGCCCATGCCACAACGCGTAGTCGAAGAGGGCCTGCCGCGGCTTGATACTTGGATTGGCGGCGTCGAACGCCTTGAGCGCAAGCTGTTCAATGTGTCCTTGGTCCCACGGCGCCCAGGGCACCGTGCGATGCTGCAGGAAGGCCTCGCGGATGGCCTGTGCCTGCTCGGCCTTGCCCTGCAGCTCGAGCTTGCGCGCTTCCTGTGCCCATTCGTCCTTGGTGGAAGCGCGCGACGGCTGCAGTTGCGCCTCGCCGGGCCGCAGGCCCAGCAACTCCAGCAGCGCATGGCCGGTGTCGGACTCCACCAGCGTGAGCGAGCGCACCGCGCGCGTCATCGCCACGTACAGCGCATTGACGTAGAACTTGTAGACCTCCAGCGAGCGATCAGACTTGTCACGTGCGCGGGCGTAGTCCAGGCTCTCGCGCTGCACGTCGGCTGCCGTGACGCCCTCGCACACCTCGGCGTACGCCGCGCGCTGCCCCGACACCAGGTTGAACAGCACCACGTGCGGGTACTCGAGGCCCTTGGCCTCGTGCACCGAGAACAGCAGCGGCGTGCGAAAACGTTCCCGCGCCGCGGCCTTGTCCTCATCGCGCAGCACGATCACCGCGTGCTGCACGGAAGCGCGCGTGGCCGCGTCCAGCGCCTTGAGCGCCGCGTCCTTGGCCGGCACCAGCGAAACGTCGCCCTCCTCGCCAGAGGTGCTGGTGACGAGGAAGTTGCTCTCGCGGTCCACCGAGCCGAAACGCGACTGCTTGATCTTGAGCAGCCGGTTGGCCAACTCCGTGACGCGGCGGGTGTTGCGGAAGTTGGCCTGCAGCACGTGCAGCTGCTGGCGCTGCGCCGCCGTGCCAGCCAAGCCGTGCCAAAACATCGTCTTTACCGCGGCCCAGGAGAAAAAGTTGGGGTGCACGATCTGGTTGCTGTCGCCGCACAGCAGGAACTGCCCCGGTATCTTGAGCGTGGCCAGCACCAGCGCCAGCTGCACCGGGGTGAAATCCTGCACCTCGTCCACCACCACGAAGTCGTACTCGGGAACCGCCCGCGCGCGCCACTCATGCGCCACGAGGTTGGCATCGAAGAGCCCGGCCTCGGCCAGCCACTGGCGGTAGCGCTGGAACAGCGCGTGCGCCGCCTCGCGCGCCGCGGGCGGCAAAAGGCTCTGGCGCGGACCCAGCGCCAGGTACTCCTCCAGCGCCATCGGCCCGCCGGGCTGGGCGCCGATGACGCCGCGGAACTCCTCGAACAGCGCATGGGCGTCGATGTCGCCCAGGGCGCGCACGGCCTGGCGGTGGCGCTCGCACCAGCCGCGAAAGGAGCGCAGGTCCACTTCGCGCCCCGGCGGCACGTGCAGGGTCTCCAGCAGCTCGCGAAAGCTCACGAACTGCGCTTCCTGCGCCGGGTTCTCGAACCCGTGTGCCCCGTAGAGTGCCAGCGCGCCTTGCGCCAGGTACGGCGAGAGCGTGACGTACAGCACCCGCCCGGGAAGCTCGCGCAGCCGCGAGATGGTCAGCGCCGTCTTGCCCGAGCCCGCGGAGCCGGCCACCACCAGCGGCAGTGCCAGCCGCGACAGCGTGTCCTGCGCATCGTCGAACACCACGGGCTTGTCCAGCAGCTCGAACTGCGAGCGCTGCGGATGCAGCCAGCGCAGCGGCGCGAGCTCCGTCTCAGGCACCGCCGCGGGCTGCACCGGCGGCTCCTGCTCGATCTTGGCCTCGTCCACCATCGCACCGCGCAGGAAGCGCGAATGGTCATAGGCGTGGTTGAGGATTACCTCCAGTGCCAGGCACACCGTCTGGCCCTCAATGCGCGCAAACTGCAGGAGCAGCCGGTTGGCGTGGTCCAGCCGCGCGCGGTAGTACGGCCCCGCATGCAGCTTTTTCACGTCCGCCGTGCGGAAGTCGCCGGCCTCGATGGCTGAACGCACCTTGTCGAAGGCCGCGCGCACGCGACGCAGGTCGAGATCCTTGTACTGGAGCACACGCATGGGGTTGAAGCGCTGGGGCAGATGTACCAGGGCGCCCATTGTCCGCGCATCGCATTGAGCGAAATCGTGTTTTACGTGGCTCTGATACCATGACCTCGCAAAACACGAGATTCATCATGCAACGCATCAATGCCACGCTCTCGTTCGAAGTGACGGTGCATCGCTCCAGCGCCGACATCGAACGGTTGCGCCCCCGCAAGGAAGCCCTGCGCAGCACTGTGAACGCCCTGGCCGAGATCGCCACCGAGCGAATGCTCACTCAGCGTGAGCAGTTGCACGAACGCCTGGTGGAGGACTTCCTGCAAGGGGTGCAGCTCACGCCGCTGGATGTGCGCCGTGCGCGCATGACGGCCGAGGCGCTCAAGGACATCTTTCAGAACACCGAATGGCTCAGTACCGAGGAAATGGGCGAGCAGGGCGAAGCGGTCGAGGCGCTGGCCTGCGGGACGCCGGTTGCGACGCAAGACATTCCGGCTGCGCAGCGCCGGGCTGCGGCCTCCAGAGTCAACCGTTGGAAACGCGAGGGGCGGCTGTTCTCGATCCCGCGACAGGGAAGGGACTGGTACCCGCGCTATGCCGTCGATGCGATGTTCCGTCCGTTGCCTGTCGTCCAGCACATCGTGGCGGCCTTTGGCGAGGGCTCGCCGCTGCGCATCGCGAGCTGGATGGAGTCGCCCAACTCCTATCTGGACGGGCAACGTCCCCGCGAGCTGCTGGAGAAGGCGCCGCAGTTGGTACTGCACGCGCTGGAGCGGCACCGCGTGGGCGCACTGCATGGATGAGCTGATTGCAGCGATCCAGGGCACGCCTCATCTTGCACAGGTCAGCATCAACGGCTGGTGGCGGGTGCATCCCGATCGTTACGCCGGGGACGCCTTCAATCCCAGCGCCGACAGCAACGCGCGCTTCAGTCCGCTCAAGCGCGCCGACACGACGGTACTGCCGGTGATGTACGCCGCCGACAAGGTCGAAGGTGCGCTGATGGAGACGGTGTTCCACGAGGCGCCCTGCCCGTCCGCCGGAGCGCAGCTGCAACGCGCCGAAATCGAGGCCAAGTCGCTGGTGCTGTCGCAGCTGAACTGCAGTGCTTCACTGTCGCTGATCGACTTCAGCAGCACCGGGCTGCGTCGCGTGGGCTTGGTGAAGAGCCAAGTCATTGATACCAATGCTGTGCACTACCCGGCTACGCGGGCGCTGGCACAGCACCTCTACGAGCGCGAACCACAGGCGCAGGGGCTGCTGTGGATGTCCCGGCTCTTCGACCAGAGCCGGGCCGTGATGCTGTTCGAGGACCGAATCCCGGCGCAGTCCATCAGTGTCACTGCGCCGCCGCGCAGCGTCCTGGACGCTGACGTGGAAGAAACGATCATGGACTTGGTCGATCAGCTGGGCATGCGCTACCTGAGTTGAAACCTTTTGTGGCCACAGTTGACATAACGTCCTGATGCAGCCTGCACCGTGTAGGCGCCAATTAGTAATGTCGCATTCCAGCCAAGTAGAGATGTCGCATCTGTCGCAGCCCTGGGCACTGCTGGGAGCGCGGCCATGGCGACGGATGGAGCGACGATCACGATGAGCATGCGCGAAGCCGATCGGCTCAAGACCGTGCAGGCAGTGGTGGATGGTGCGCTGCGCGTGGGCGTGGCCGCGCAGCGCTTGGGGGACTGAGCCGACGTCAGCTTGAGCGGCTGCTGCAGCGCTACAAGGTTCAAGGCGCCGCCGGGCTGCTGTCGCGCAAGCGCGGCCGGCCTAGCAACCACCAGTTGCCCGCTGGGCTGGCCGAGCAAGCCATCGCGCTGATCCGCCGGTTCTATGCCGACTTCGGCCCAACACTGGCGGCCGAGAAGCTGTGCGAGCTCCATGGCGTGGTGCTGGGCAAGGAGACGGTGCGCCAACTCATGATCGCCGCGGGCCTATGGGTGCCACGCCGCCAGCGCACAGCGCCCGTGCACCAGCCCCGCAGCCGCTGCTCGTGCCTGGGAGAGCTGGGGCAGATCGACGGCTGCGAGCACGCGTGGTACGAGGACCGCGCGCCGCCGCGCACGCCGCTGGTGTTCGTGGACGGCGCCACGAGCTGGCTGATGCAGCTGTACTTCGCGCCGACCGAGACGACGTTCGCCTACTTCGAGGCGCTGCGTGTCTACCTGGGCTGCCATGGCAAGCCCATGGCGCTGTACAGCGACAAGGACAGCATTTTTTCGTCCCACACGTGATTCGGTCGATTTCGGCCGTGGCCAGTGAGGCTGGCGCTGGAATCCATGAAGTGGGTCGAAGTTCCAACGGGTGCGGCGATTGCCGCAGAACAGGCCAGCAGCGCAGGTACAAGTCGCTTCCTTATCGTCTCCTTCATGACAAGGCGACGAAACTCGGAACTCCTTGCGCAGAAGTGAACACTCCACCTGCTGGTCAAATCGCAAACGGGCGCTAGAACTCCTGCGGGCGACGCAACAACGATTGCCGGCAGTGTCGGACTACCGGAATCGGACACACACGGTGGAACACGTTGCCCGCCGCCACCCAAAGGTACTCGGGAGCCCGCTGGGCGGCGAACCAGGCAGATCCATGCTTTCGACTTACGCCGTACAAGTTCTGCTAGCGCATGAAAAAGCGGCCTACAGGCCGTTTCATTTTTCCTAAGTCCTTGATTTTAAAAGAGTCTCAACTTGAGACGCTATGAATGCCGTGCCTTGGCCATGTCGTCGAGCAGCGTGGCAATGCGCCGGCGGGCATCTTCCATGTCCACGTCCGCGTGAAACTCCACCCGCACCACGCTGCCGCTGATCCGGTAGTCCGCAAATTTGAACTTACCGGCCTTCACGGTGCCGGTCGCCGTGGCAGCCCGCGTCGCGCGGGGCGCCGTCCTTACATGGGCCGGCGCCTGGGCTTGCGTGATGCGCCCCGCCGCGATCAGGCGCACGGTTTCCACAACACGTTCGGCATTGGCTCCCGTGCACAGCTTGGCCAATTCCTCGGCGCAGGCTGCGCCCATGGCATCGGGACGCAGCTCCAATTCGGCCAGCGCCTCCGCCGGCAAACGGGAAAAGGCAAAAAGCCGGCTGATGGTGGCTTTGTGCACGCCGGCCAGGCGGGCCATTTCGGCCAGGCTGGCGCCGGTCGCCCGCTGCTCACGATCGAACCCCTTGTACTTCTCAAAATCGGGCAAATCATGGGCAATCAGGTTGGCGTAGAAGGCGGCCCGCTCGGCCGCCTGCTCCGCCACGTCCAGCACTGTGACACGTATGGCCGGCATACCCAACTCGCGGTACGCGGCCAGACGGTTCTCGCCGCTGACCACCTCGTAGCGGCCACTGTCCTTGCGGCGCACGGTGATGGGGTGCACCAGCGGGTTGGCGCGCAGGTTCTCCCGCAGCTCATCGAACTGCTCCTGCGTGAGTTTGCGCCGGCGTCCGGGCACGCTGTCTATGGCATCCAGCGGCAGCTCATGCGGCTGCCGCCGGGCCAGCTCGGTTTCGAGCTCGCGCACGCGCTCATGAACGTCGCCTTCCTGTGGCGCTTCGCCATCCGGTGAGGAAGGCACCGCTTGCGGCGCCACTACGCTGGCGCGCTGCAGCAGTTCCTCGTCGCTAAGCCGGGCGCCCCCTGCACGTTGCAACGGATTGAGCTTGACCGCCACCGGCGCCGCCGCCTTCTTTGGGCGCAGCGACGCAATCATCTCCGCGTCGGAAAGGTGCTTAGGCGACATGTTGGGGCTCCACGGTTCGGCTGCCGCCCTTGGCGGTGAACAGGCCCAGACGGGCCGAGATAAGGCGGGCCACGGCGCGCACATCGTCGGCCGCGGCGGACGTCGGCCGCGCCAGTAGCAGCGGCGCCTTGGGTTCGCTGTCCAGCGCGCGCGGAAAGTCCTCGCTGCGGCGCACGGTCTGCGCCAGTAGGGCGTCGCCATACTGGGCCGCGATAGCCGCCACGTGCATGCTGGAGCGCACACGCTGCGGGTCATGCTCGTTGCCCAGGATCATCAACTCCGGACAGCGACCGTAGTGCTCCACCATCTCGTTGAGCACGATGGCCAGGTAGGACAGCGCCTTGGTGCTGTAGTGCTCGAAGTTCACCGGGGACACCACCGCGTCGCTGGCCAGCAAGGCCGCGCGCGTGAGCCGGTTCTTGGACGGCGGGCAGTCAAAGAGGATGGCGTCGTAGATAGACAGGTCGCAGCCTGGCGTCTTGCCGGCACGGCCCTCGGCGATCCACTTCGTGAGCGCCAGGTCCGACTGCGCACCGGAGAGCGTTTCCACCAGCAGCCGGTAGTCCACGATGTCCAGCATCAGGTCTGCTGGCACCAGGTGCGGGCCCATCTCGCCCCAGGGCTTCTTGATCACGCGCGCGAGCGGCTGGCGCTCGTCCGCGCCCGGCAGCAGGTGGCCCAGGTGGTACTCGATCACATCATCTTCCGGCCGTCCCTGGGCCTTGGCCTCTTCCAACGTGAGCTCGCTGTCGTAGCCAAATCCCAGCGTCAGGCTGCCCTGGAAGTCCAGGTCCACTACCAGCACGCGCAGTCCCTGCAGTGCCAGGGCAACGGCCAGGTTGCCCGCCAGGGTGGTCTTGCCAATGCCCCCCTTCGGGTTCCATACCGCCATCACGGCCCGCTTGGCAGGTGCGGGGCCGTGATGCGTCGCGCGCCAGCGTGCGATGGAAAACAGGTCTGCCGGCCGGAACACGCGAGTGGACGAAGCCCCGGTCTGTTTGCGTTCCACCTTCAGGCCCGCGTCGTCGGCGCTTCTGCGCAACGTGTCTATGGTCAAGCCCAGCGCGGCGGCGGCGGCTTGGCCTCTGTACGTAATGGACAACTTCCTCTCCCAGCAACTTTGGCGGCGCGACTTTACCCGCCACGAGCATGGATGCAAGGTTTTTTGTTGTTTGCTCGCAAAACTCCTTGCATCCAAGCAAATAACTGATGAAACAAGCGTGAAGCCGGAGTGCTGGCGACCACGGCAGGCGCGCCCTTCATCCCCATGCCAGGACAAGGTGGGGAAATTTGTGCGCCTCCGTTTTTCGACGTGAACAAGGCCACGAACAGCGCATAGCGCGCCTCATCACCGGCCGGCATGCACTGCGCGGCATCGACAAAGTGGGGCTTCTTGTGAAGCCGCGGCGAGCACGAACATCAAAAAGGTGAGATTTCTTGTGCCGCGTTGCCTGGGCACCAACACGGCCTTCACAACAGCGCGGCGCGGAAGGTGGGGAAATTTGTGCAACAGCATTGTGCGACCGGGCACCCGCCACGAGTTGCATTGGCGACACCAGTGAAGCCACCGTTCCAGCAGGCCCTGCCTCCACACGCGTGGCGGTGTTGCAGTTGCCGGACAAACCAAGGTCACGGGCAGCAAAGTGAGGTTTTTTGTGCCGCCAACGAAGCATTGCGGGCAGTGCTTGGAACCTGGCCACTCCAGGCTGTACAAGGTGGGGAAATTTGTGCTGCCGCCTGGCATGCCTTGGCAAAGGAGGCTGAAACCTCGGCCTGCTTCACAAATTTCCCCACCTTTGCCTCGCGCCAGAGATGCCGTGGCATTACCGCATGCATCACAAAAATCCCCGGCATGGCTTTTGTGCATCAAGGTCCGGCATGCGCAGCCCTTGCCATGCGTAATTCCATCGGTCTTCCTGCGCAGCTCGGCTACAGGACACGTGTTCTGGTGGACGCTCGGTTTTTTACTGTCTACAAGCAAGCATCAATACAAGCAAGCAATTCGGCCGGCAATTTCTTTTTGAAAATCAACAACTTGCGCAAGAAAAAGTGGGGTTTTTTGTGTGCAAGGCAGGGTTTTTTGTGCGCAAGGTGAGGTTTTCTGTGCAGCGATGGTGGGGAAGCTTGTGCGGCAAAGCGGGGTTTTTTGTGCGCGATGGGGAGGTTTTTTGTGCAGCTACTGCAGCGCACCGGCGCCGACGACAGATTGGTGTTGCCCACGGCGCGCTTCATGGCCTTGTTGCGCGGAATCAGCAAAGGTGAGGTCATCTGTTGACCGACCCCACCTTTATGCCTAGTCTCGCGCATCCCTGAGCCCGGAGAGCATCTTGCGCGACCGCCCCGTTCCCTTGTCAGCCAATCCAGGCGAGCAACTGGCGCTGGCGGTGTTTGAGGAAACGGTGAGCCGCGAAGGCGCCCAGGCGACGCTGGCGCGCTCCAGCACCGACATCACCTACCGCAAGTCCAACGTGCTCATCGACGTGGGGGAGCTCAGCCTGGCCGCGCGCAAGGGGCTCAACGTGATGCACTTCCTCGCTTCACAAGCGCCGGCGGACGTGCAGCGCTTTGACGTGGAGCTGGGGCTCTTCAAGTTCCTTATGAACTATGAGAGCCGCAACCACCAGCACCTGGAGAAGGCGCTGCGCGAGGCGCAGAAGTCCAGCATCCGCATAGAGCGCATGCGCCCAAACGCGACGTCGCCGGACTGGATCTCCGTGCCGCTGGTCGGCGCCGTGGGCGTGGCCGGCGGCCGGGTGTACTTCGACTTCCACCCCGCCATACGCAAGCTGCACCTGGACCCCAGTAGCTACACCTACCTGTCGCTGCGCACGAGCTGCGTGTTCACGTCCATCTACGCCCACGGCCTGTACGAGCACCTGAAGGCCCTGGCCTACAAAGGATCGCCCACCGAGTGGGTGCCACTGGAGGACGTCAAGCGCTGGCTGGGCGTGGCAGAAACCAAGTGGCTCGCCGAGTTCAAGACCTTCCGCAAGGAGGCGCTGCAAAAGGCCGTGGACCAGCTCTGCGAGCTTTCGGACCTGCACGTCGAGTACGAGACGAAGTCCGTGCCGGGATCCAAGAAGGTAGGCCACATCCGCTTTCTCTTCCGCACGCAAAGCGGGGCGCTGGCGGTGTCGGTGGAGCACACCCAGGCGCTTCGCAGCCTCTACGACACGCTGGTGCGCGAGTTCGGCCTGGGCCAGTCGGACGTTGAGCAAATCACCCAAAGCGGCACCTCGCCGGAGCGCATCAAGGCCGCCATCGACTTTGTGCGCCACCGCATCGCCACGCAGCGCAAGAAGATCAGCGCCCCGGGCCGCTACCTGATGACGGCCATACAGGAGGGCTACGCCATCCCGACCGCCGAGGTCGAGGCGGTCGTCCCTTCCGCGCCCCTTGCTGCGCCGGCCGCCGCTGATACGCCCGCGCCCGCCGCGGCGTCCCGGCGCGCCGCTCCCTCGCCGCGCGCGCGCGCCACGCGCCAGGCGGCGCATGAGCAGCAGGCCGAGCAGGCGCTGCAGCGCGACTACCAGGAGCAGGGCGAGCGCGGCTATGCGCTGTATTTGGCCGCCGCGCAGGCGCAGCGCGACGAATGGCGCGCCTCGTTCGCCAGGACCCTGGTGTTCCGCGCGTTGAGCACGCAACTGCAGCGCGCCAAGGGCCCGCTCAGGGAAACCGAGTTGCACGACTCGCTGCGCCTGCGCCACGCGCTGGGCCAGCACGTCCTCAAATCCATGGGCAAAAAGCCCCGCGGTGCCGATGGGGCGGCCAAGGACCAAAGCCTGCTGTTCCCCGCGCAGTAATCGCGCCGCTGCCATTTCCGCAGGACAGCCCAACCGCCATCGCCCGGCCGCTTGCACGGCGGCTCTCGCATGCTTGCTTGATATCTTTTCATCAAAGCGCACCATTTTTTTGGAAAACTACGAGACCCCCAAGTTGCGCTGCTTCGATGCCGACTTCAGCGCTGCGAAGGCGTGCAAGTGCTCAGGCCGCGGCCGGGATCGCTGCGCCCGGTGTTCGGCCGCCTCACGTTCGCGCCTTTTGTCTTCGCGCTCGCCGGCCAGCGTGTTGGGACCCTTGACCGACCCTTGCACTGCAACCCCCTTGTGCCCGCCAGAAGGCGTCACAGGTCGCGTCCAGTCCTCGCCGCTGTGGATCAGGTGTATCAGGTAGCCAACGGGCTCCCGTGCGGCGAGGATGGCCGGCAACCGGTGCGCCATCACGTCTTGCACCCACACGTCGTGTGCGCGTGCAACGGCCAGCAGCTTGCGCACGGCATCCGGCTGTATCACCTGCAGCAGCGGCTTCAGGTCGTCGCGTACATGAATGGCACGGCCTTCAGCGGGATCTGTTGGGCTGCGGGCTTGGGTAGCGGCAGCTTCTTCCGCGGGCTGGGGCGCAGCCCCTTCGCTCCCTGAAGGGTTTGGTTCTTTATCTACTGGCTGCGCAACCTTTTGCGCACGTGGGCCGAAGAACAGGGCATCGGCGTAGGGCGTAAGCCAGGTTTGCGCGATCGGCGTGCCGGTACGGCGTGCGCCGCGCATTTCCTGGGGCGGGCGTTCGATGAGTCCCCATGCCACCAAGTCGGCGTTGGCGCCAGTGATGCTGCGCCGGCAGTAGTCCGTCGCGCCCTGGAGCTCGCGGACTGCCGTGTCGAACACGCGGCGCCGGCCGCAGCCATCAACGCTGCTGAGGTCAGCCTTGGCCAAGTACTCGTACAGCACGGCCTCGGCCCGAGCGGGCAGGCCGTGCAGTTCGCCTCGGTGTATCTGCTCCCCGAGCCGCAGGTGAGCTTCGTGAATGGGTTCAGGGAGATTGCGCGAGCGGCGGCAAGAAGGGGAGGGCGCACGTGCGCCCGTCTGGTCCGAAGTGGACTGGTTCATGAATTTGCAGGGACGAGTTCACCCGCGTGTTGCGGATTCCTTCGCGGCCCCTACACTTCAAGCCTGCAACAGCGGTGTGTCGGTCTCTACAGCAAGGGATCACGCATCACGGAGGACGCCTCGGGACTGGTAACCCCGGGGCGTTTCTCTTGGCGGGGTCAGATTTGCGTCTGAGCGGTCCCGGTCCTTTCTTCATCGGTGGCGCTGGCCAGTGGTAGGCCGGTCCAGCGCCGAGGTTGGCAAGGTCCACAGCGGCGGCGGCCATGGCTGCCGCAGCACCGTCAGGGTCTCAACCGGCGCGCAGCCTGTGCCCTTGACGCTGCCGGACACCCTGCGTCTGGCGTTGCGCCTGTTCCTGCGCCTGCTTCTGGTCGGCAGCCTGGTGGATCAGCTGGGCTTGCTTCACTTCCGGCAGCACCTGGCGCGTCAAGGCTTCGCGGCCGAGCGCGCTCCGCTGCGCGAGATCGTTGAAGTCGGTGTGCTTCTTCATCTGCTCCAGCGCCGCGACCTGCTCAGGCCTGAGCAGGTCAGCTTGCAGCGCTTGCTTGGCATCCGCGGTGATGCCGCCTTTGGCCAGCAACTCGCTGGCGTTTGCATGGGCGCGGTAGGTGGCGGGCGTGACTGGCGGCAGGTGGTCGGGATACGTGTTCTCGCCCGATGCGAATACCGGGAAGATAGCGCGGCCGCCAACGTCCCGCGCTGCGGCTTCGGCCTTCTCGCGGCCCGGGTTGAAGCCCTGCGTGATCTGCACCGCCTGGTCGTCGTCGCCGGCCACCAAGATGGGTTTCAAGGGATGGAGCTCGCGCAGAGCCTTGGCCACCGGCCCCAGGTTCCCGGAGTCGAAGGCCACGACCGCCGCCACGGTCGCACCCGCGGCTTCCTTGAGCGTCGCCATGGTGGCGTAGCCCTCGCCGACGACGATCACCGGCGCACGCTCCAGCTCCTTGATGCCGCCCAGCACATGGAAGCAGCCCTCCTTGCGGCTGTCCTTGGCGAAACGCTTCGTGCCGTCGGCGTCGATGTACTGGGTCGTCCACTGCTTGCCGGCTTTGTCGTAGGCGGGGACGAAGGTGGTCTTGCCGGCGTGATCCGTGAAGAGCCCGCGATGGGCCTGTACGCCCTTGGCCCGCAGGTAGGGCGTGGGCTGGTTGGGGTCCAGTGGCTCGACGGTTGCCAGTTGGCGCTGCACGCGCTGCGCGGCGGCCTCGTGCTGGCGCTGCTGCTCGGCCTCGCGCTCGACGCGTCTGGCTGCAGCCTCGGCGGTGAGCTGAAGCCGCTCTTCATCGCTGAGCCGGTAGCCCTTGGCCTTCCAGCGCAGCTCCTGGCCGGTGCGGTTGTTCTTGGCGTAGCCGGCCGGCACGTGTCCATTGAGGTGGGCGACGTAGAAGCCCGCCTGCTCCTTACCCTTGTCGCCGACCGCGGCAATGCGGTGCGACGCGCCGTCCATGACCGGGTGCTGGCCCTCAACGATGAACCCCATGCTGCGCAATTCATGGCCGAACTCTTCGCGCGCGGCTATGGCCGGATCCTGCTGCTGGCGCTGGTTCGCGGGCAGCCACTTGCCCAGCGTGCCCATGTCAGCGCCTTCGCCCACGTACCAGGACTTGGCCAAGCCGTCCCAGCGCGCGCCCGCGGCCTTGGCCTGGTGTCGCTCGACGTAGGGCACGGCGAGGTAGGTGCGCGGCTCCTCTTGGACCGGCGCCGACGGCTGATCGGTTGGCGTTGCCTGCGCCTGCCGAGCCGCCTCTTCCCTGCGCGGCCACTGCGCCAGCAGCGGCGCCGCCTCCACGCCGGCGGGCACGTACCAGGACTGCTCCTGGCGGTCCCAGCGCGCTCCCAGCGCCTTAGGATTTATCCGTAAATAATGTTGACCTTCAACGGAACCTTGCGAAAGGCAATGATGGCCGCTGCCAAGTGGTTGAGCGCTACGAAGCTGCGCTCAAGCTTTTCGTAGCGTACGAGCAGCTTTCGGAACCGGTTGAACCAGCCATGGCAGGCCTCCACCACCCATCTACGAGCTCTCTTCTTGGGGTCCAGGCGCAAGACGTCGGCTTCCTTGCGGCGGTCCACAACGTGAGGGATGTAGCCGTGTTCCTCGATGATGTTCAGGCACTCGGCGCTGCGGTAGGCAGCATCGGCACACAGGTGTTTGCTGCGGCGTACCGGCGGGGCCTTGCGCTTGACCATGACAGCGCTGAGCACCTCGTCGAGTCGCTTGCCGTCATTGACGTTGGCCCCGGTCACGATGAGGGACAACGGGACGCCACACCCGTCGACCAACAGGTGGCGCTTGCTCCCGTTTTTTCCCCCGATCCGTCGGATTCGGGCCGACAGCTTCTTGTGCCAGGGGCGCCTTCATCATGGCCCCGTCGATGCTTTGCCAGCGCCAAGCGATGCCCTGCATGTCGTCGTACTCGGCAAGGCCGGCACACCACAGCGCCTCGAAAAATCCCGCTTCCTCCCATTCGAGGAAGCGCTTGTGGATGGCGCTGGCGCTGCCGAAGCGTTCCTTGGGCAGCGCCTTCCACTGACAGCCTGTGCGCAGCACGTAGACGATGCCTTCGAACACCTGCCGCGCGGGCTTGGGCGGCCGTCCCGCACCGGGCTTGCGAAGATAAACCTTGTCCGGTGAAGGCAGGCGCTGAGGAACCAACGGCTCCACTCGCTGCCAGAAATCATCCGTCACGTCCCAGGACTCAACCCGCTTGCCCAACCTCGCGCTCCGTCACCGCATCAAGTGCAGCTCGGAGTCATTTTAGCTAATTACGGATAAATCCCTAGTTCCGTCGCGAGGAACTCATGCGTTGCTACCCGAGGAAGTCAGCGCACTGTGTAATCCACCGCTGCCCACTCGAAGTAGGGCTTCAGCTCGGCGATCAGTGCCTGGTGCGCCGGGTGGAACAGGTAGTCGTTGAGCGCCTGCACGTCGTCGAAGGCTGACTCCAGCGCGTAGCCCCAGCAGATGGGCCGATCGAGCTCGTTGGCCGAGAGCTTCCACTCGCGGATGAAGTCGATCTGGTGCACCAGCGTGTCCATCTGCGCCACCAGCCGTTCCTCGAGCACCGGCTGCGCCGGCACGTCCGCCTTGCGGCGGAACAGCACGATGTGCTTCAGCATGGCTGCCCCTTGCGTGCCACCAGCCAGGCCGGCGCGTCCTGCAGCGCCACGGGGCGCAGGAAGCGGTCCATGGCGTCATAGCCCACCGAGGTGGTGAAGGGCTGCGTGGAGGAAGGGAAGGGCCCGCCGTGCTGCTGCGCCGCCGTCACCGCCACGCCCGTGGGCACGCCGGCGAAGAGCACGCGGCCGGCGGTCTGGGCTGCGGCACGCACCAGGCGGCGGTTCTCCGGCGTGTCGGCGTCCGCACCTCACACCGTCACGGTCAACGAGCCGCCCACGGCGCGCAGCACGGCAACAGCTTCGTCATTGGAGCGCACGCGCACGGCCAAGCAAGCCGGGCCGAACACCTCTTCGCGCAGCGCGTGGCTGGTGATGAAGGTGGCCGCGTCTGTGACGGCCAGGAAGGGCTTGGGCGCCGCGTTGGAGGCGTCGGCACAGGCCGGCGACTCCAGCAGCGGCTGCACGCCCTGGGCGGCCGCAAGACGCGCCACACCGGCGTCGAAGTTGCCGCGCATGCCCGGTGTGAGCATGGCGTGCGGCGTCTGCGCCGCCAGTGCCGTGCCCAGCGTGGCCAGGAACGCTTCGCTCTCGGGCGTGTCCCACAGCAGCACGATGCCGGGGCTGGTGCAGAACTGGCCGCAGCCCTGGGCGATGGACGCCGCCAGCGTCTTGGCCAACTCCTCGCCACGCTGCGCGAGCGCCGCGGGCAAGGCCAGCACCGGGTTGATGGAGCCCAGCTCACCGTAGAAGGGAATCGGCACCGGGCGCGCCTGGGCCGCGGCCTCCAGTGCGCGGCCGCCTTGGAAGGAGCCGGTGAAGGCCGCTGCAGCGATGTCGGGGTGCTGCACCAACGCCACGCCCACCGCGCGGCCGGCGCCTTCGACCATGCCAAAGAGGCCCGCGGGCAGCTCCAGCCGCGCGATCACGTCGCGGGCCAGTGCCGCCACGGCGCGGGAGAGCTCCGGGTGGCCGGAATGGGCCTTGACGACCACAGGGCAGCCGGCAGCCAGGACCGAGGCCGTGTCGCCACCCAGTACCGAGAAGGCAAACGGGAAATTGCTGGCCGAGAACATGGCTACCGGGCCCAGCGGCACGCGCACCTTGGCGAGATGCGGGCGGCCTGCCGGCGGCGCGCCGGCCACGGCCGGGTCGTCGGTCAGCGCAAAGGCGGCACCAGCCTCCACCCGCTCGGCGAAGCCGCGCAGCTGAAACGCAGTGCGGTCGAGCTCGCCATTGAGGCGTGCAGCACCCAGCGAGGTCTCGCGGTTGGCCAGCGCCACCAGATCGGCGCGCTGGGCCTCCAGCGCCTCGGCCAGGGTGCGCAGCAACCGCGCGCGGGTGGCGCCGCTGGAAGCAGCCCAGTCGTCGGCCACGGCTGCGGCAGCCGCCACGGCAGCGTCCACGACGTCGGATCGGGTCACGGTTTGATCATTCATGGCGGTTCATTCCCAGCGCAGGTGGTAGCCGCGGCCGGCATAGTCGAAGTCCACCAGCTCGCCCATGCGCGTGCCGTTGACCTCGGGCAGCGACTGCGCGTTGCTCACGGTGGGCGCGGCGTAGTAGGCGCGGATCTCCTTGATCAGCCCCGTGGCGTCGTCGAAGACGTACCACTCGTCGCCGCGCTGGGCGACGCTCTGCTCGCGCTTCCAGTGCGTCCACTCGATGACGGCCTCGTTGGAGTCGTGGCTGCACAGGATCTTCTCGATGGTCCACTGCGAACCCAGGTTCTGCACGCACCAGACCCACTTGCGGCTGATGGTGTCGGCGCTGCGCCAGGGAATCTCCGGCAGCCCGGGCGGGAAGTAGTGCGCCGCGTCGGGCGTGAAGCACGACATGAGCGCGTCGTAGTCGCCAGCGTTGCAGGCGTCGAAGTAGCGGCGGATCAGCGCGGCGCGCGCGTCGGCGGGAGAAATGGCCATAGTCGATGTGTCCTCAACGGGCTTTGGACTGCCTCAGGCAGCTTTGATCGGCGGGCGGCCGGCGGCCACCCAGGCCTTGTGCTGCTCGCGCGTGGCGGGGCTGGGCGGGTACAGGCCCCACAGCGCCTCGCCGGCCTGCACGCGCATCGCCAGGTAGGCTTCCAGGTCGTCCTGCGCCTCGCACAGCTCGGCCATCTCGGCGGCCAGGTGCGCCGGGATGACGGTGATGTTGTCGCCGTCGCCGTGGATCACGTCGCCCGGGTACACCGCCACACCGGCGCAGCCGATGGGCACCTGCAGGTCGGCCACGTGGTGGAAGGACAGCCGCGTCGTGGCCGTGACGCCGGCGCTCCAGATCGGGAAGTTCATCTGGGAGAGCTCCGTGCCGTCGCGGAAAGCGCCGTCGGTGACCACGCCGCGCGCGCCGCGCATCTTCATGCGCGTGATCAGCATGTTGCCCATCGAGGCGGCGCTGGCGTCGCGGTAGCTGTCGATCACGACCACCTCGCCGGGCTTGACCTCTTCCACGCCCACCCACTGCAGGTTGTTGATGTGCGGCTCGGTCGTGAGCGTGGCGTAGGTGTCGATGTCCTCGCGCGCCGGGATGAAACGCATGGTGAAGGCACGGCCGGCGAAGGGCTTGAACGGCGTGTTCAACGGCTTGAGGCCCACCATCACCGGCTGGCGGTAGCCCTTCTTGAAGAGCTGCGTGGTCAGCGAGCCGCTGGTGGCCTTGGCCAGGCGGTCGAGCACATCATCGGGCACGAATATGGGGGCGGGACGGGTCGGGATGCTCATGGAATGACTCCTGCGCAGTAGCGCTCAATGCAATAGATGGTGGTAGTCGGGCTCAGGCGCCCTTGCCAAAGGTCTTGTGGTCGGCGGTCCAGGCCAGGGCCTGCTCGCTCAAGCTGAAGCCCAGGCCGGGCCGGTCAGGCACCCACATGCGGCCGTTCTTGAGCTGCAATTGCTCGTTGAACATGGGGCCCAGCCATTCGAAATGCTCCAGCCAGGGCTCGATCGCGTAGGCCGCGGCCAGGTGCAGGTGGATTTCCATGGCGAAGTGCGGCGCGAGCTTGCGGCCCTTGAATTCACCCAGCGCCATGATCTGCAGGAAGGGCGTGATGCCGCCCACGCGCGGCGCGTCGGGTTGGATGAAGTCGCTGCCCTCGGCCATGATCAGCTGGGCATGTTCGCCGAAGCTGGTGAGCATCTCGCCGGTGGCAATGGCCGTGTCAAAGCGGCTGGCCAGCTGCGCATGCCCTTCGAAGTCGTAGGCGTCCAGCGGCTCCTCGATCCAGGTCAGGTCGAAGCCCTCGAAGGCGCGGCAGGCGCGCGTGGCCTTCTGGCGGTCCCACTGCTGGTTGGCGTCCACCATCAGCGGGAAGTCGTTGCCCAGCAGCTTGCGTACCTCTCCGACTCGTTGGATGTCGATGGCGAGGTCCGGCTGGCCGACTTTGAGCTTGATGCCGCCGATGCCGCTGTTGCGCGAGATCTCGACGTTCTTGAGCACCTGGTCCAGCGGCGTGTGCAAGTAGCCGCCCGAGGTGTTGTAGCACTGCACCGAGTCGCGCTGCGCGCCCAGGAGCTTGGCCAGCGGCAGACCGGCGCGCTTGGCCTTCATGTCCCACAGCGCGATGTCGAAGGGCGCGATGGCCTGCGTGGTCAGCCCGCTGCGACCCATGCTGGCACCGGCCCACAGCAGCTTGGTGAAAAGGCGCGAGGTGTCGTTGGGGTCCTCGCCCAGCAGGTGCTCGGCGAGTTCCTGCGCATGCGCGTACATGCCGGGGCCGCCGGCGCGCTTGGAGTAGCCGAAGCCGATGCCTTCGTGCCCGTCGCGGCTGCGGATCTCGGCAAAGATGAAGGCTATTTCGGTGAGCGGTTTCTGCCGGCCGGTGAGCACCTTGGCGTCGCTCACCGGCGTGGCCAGCGGCAGGTAGACCAGCGACAGCTTGATCGACTCGATGCGGTCGCCGCTGTCGGCGGCGGTGCGGGCGTCGCCCGCGACCTGGGCGTAGGAAACGATGTTGGATTCGACGGCCATGGCGGCTGCTCCTTGAATTATTCGACCTTCAGGCCACCGGCCTGGATGACCTTGGTCCAGCGCACGGTTTCGTCGTGCACGAACCGGGTGTAGTCAGCCGACTTGGACGCTACGACGACAAAGCCGTTGACTTCGAGCTTGGCGCGGTTGGCGGGATCGCTGAAGCCCTTGACCATCGCGGCTTCGAGCTTGTCCACGATGGGTTTCGGCGTGCCCTTGGGCACTGACAAGCCCGTCCACGACACCGCGCTGAAGCCGGGGTAGCCCGACTCGGCCACGGTGGGAACGTCCGGGAACAGCGGGTTGCGCTGCGGGCTCGTGACGGCCAGCGCGCGCAGCTTGCCGGCCTTGACGTGCGGCAGCACCGCATCCTGGTTGACGATCATCAGCGGGATCTGGTTGCCCAGCACGTCCGAGAGCGCTGGCGCGCCGCCCTTGTAGGGAATGCCCACCATGTCCAGCCCGGCGGCCTGCTTCAGGTACTCGGTGGTCAGGTGCCCGGAGGACGCGTTGATCTGGCCATAGCTCACCTTGCCGGGATGAGCCTTCACGTAAGCCACGAACTCCTGGAACGTCTTGGCCGGGAAATTGGGGTTCACCACCAGCACGTTCGGGCCGGCGGCCAGCTGCGAGACGTGGATGAGGTCGCGCTCGGAGTCGTAGCTGGGCTTGGGCGAATTGAAGCCATGGATGATGGCGTTGGAGCCGATGCCTGAGAGCACCAGCGTGTAGCCGTCGGCCGGCGAGCGCACGGCCTCGGCCACGCCGATGGCCCCGCCCGCACCGGCCTTGTTGTCCACGATCACGGTCTGCTTGAGCTGGGCCGCCAGCACGTCGGCAATCAACCGGCCCATTGCGTCGCTGGTGCCGCCAGCGGGGAAGGGCACGATGAGCCGGATCGGCTTGGTGGGCCAAGCCGCTGCATCGCCTTGCGCCTGCGCCGCCAGGGGCAGCGCCACCAGCGCGGCCAGTACACCGGCCAGGAATCTCGAACGCTTCATCATGCTTGTCTCCATGTGGTCGCGGCACAAGGCGGCCGCCAGGCTGTTGCGCAGTCCACCAAGTCCTCAGGGCACTGGCAGCCGCGACGTTTTCGTGATCGATGTGTGAAAAGACGCTTTCAGTCCGTGACGCCGATAGGCCAAGGCACGAACTCGTTGCGCCCAACGCCCAGTGCTTCGCTGCGCGTGGGCTCGCCTGAGGCATGGCGCAGGATCTGCTCGAAGATGCGCTGCCCCATCTCGGCGATCGTGGCCTCACCGTCGATGACGACGCCGCAGTTGATGTCCATGTCCGCAGTCATGCGCACGTACATGGGCGTGTTGCTGGCGAGCTTGACGGTGGGTGCCGGCACCGAGCCGAAGCACGAGCCGCGGCCGGTGGTAAAGCAGATGAGGTTGGCGCCGCCGGCGATCTGGCCGGTGGCCGAGACCGGGTCGTAGCCTGGGGTGTCCATGAACACCAAGCCGTGCTGCGTCACGGGCTCCGCGTAGCGGTACACCTCCATCAGCGGCGCGTTGCCGCCCTTCTTGGCGCCGCCCAGCGACTTCTCCAGCACGTTGGCCAAGCCGCCGGCGTTGTTGCCCGGGCTCACGCGGCCGTTGATCTGCGTGTCGCGGCCCGCGTTGTACTGCAGCCACCAGTCGATGCGCTCCACCAGCTTCTTGCCGACCTCGGGCGTGACGGCGCGGGCGGTCAGCGTGTGCTCGACGCCGAAGATCTCGCTCGTCTCCGACAGGATGGCGGTGCCGCCATGGCGGATCAGGATCTCCATCGCCGCGCCCAGCGCCGGGTTGGCAGACAGGCCAGAGAAGCCGTCGGAGCCGCCGCATTGCAGCCCGACCATGATGTGCTCGGCTGATACTGGCTCGCGCTTCACGGCATTGGCCTCGGGCAGCATCCGCGCCACCATCTCGATGCCGGCTTGAATGGCCTTGCGCGTGCCGCCTGCCTCGCCCACCACCAGCGTGCGCAGCATCGGCCCCGGCTGCAGCCCGGTGGCGGCGAGGAACTCGTCCAGCGCGTTGTGTTCGTTGCCTTGGGCGATCACGAGCGCCCCGGCGGTGTTGGGGTGGCGGATGTAGCCCGAGAGCGTGCGGCGCAGCAGGTCCATCGGCTCGCCGCTGAGCTCCATGCCCGCGCCCTGCTCGTGCACGTAGGGCACGACGCCATCGACGTTGCCAAAGCCTGCCAGCACTTCCTCGTCAAAGGCGTCGGCGACCTTGCGCGCCACGGTGGCCGCGCCATGGCCCACGATGAAGACACCGATGTAGTTGCGCGTGGCCACCCGGCTATCGGCGCGCTTGATGCCTTGGAAGGTCGCGCGCTTCTCGGGCGGCAGCAGCTCGGTGGGCCGGTAGTCCAGGCCGTGGCGGTAGTCCTTCTGCAGCTCGCCGAACGCGATGTTGTGGCTGTGCATCCAGGTGCCGGGCGGCAGGTCCTCCGAGGCGAAGCCGATGATGGTGTTGTACTTCAGGACCGGCTCGCCCTGGGCGATGAAGCGCGCGGCGATCTTGTGGCCGGCGGGCACCGGGTGCAGCGTAACGAGGCCTTCACTGGGCACCTCGGTGCCGGCCGGAACTTCCATGCGGGCAACGACAACGTTGTCAGCGGCATCGAGCCGGATGAAGGGATTGCGCGGGGTGGCGGTGGTCATGCTTGGAACTCCAATCGATTGCTTCAGGCCAGCACCCCAATCGGCCAGGGCACGAACTCGTTCTCGCCCACGCCCAGGTCCTCGGCACAGGTCTTCTCGCCCGACGCGTGGCGCAGCAGCCGCTCGAAGATGGCGCGGCCCATCTCGTCCACCGACGCCGTGCCGTCCACCACCGGCTGGCAGTCCATGTCCAGGTCATCGGCCATTCGCTCGAACAGGGCGCCGTGGCTGGCGAGCTTCACCACCGGCACCATCTGGGAGCCGAACACCGTGCCCTGGCCGGTGGTCATGGCCACCAGCGTGGCGCCGCTGGCGATCTGGCCCGTGACGGCCACCGCCTCCTGCGTTGGCGCATCCATGAATACGAGACCGGAAGCCGTCACCGGGTCGGCGAAGCGGATTACGCCGTCCACCGTGCCGCTGCCGGCGCAGCGCAGGTTGCCGAGGGCCTTCTCAGCCGCCGTGGTTAGGCCGCCGCTGGCGCCGTCGGCGCGCGCGCGCCGGTTGATCTGCGTGTCGCGCCCGGTGGTGTAGGCGTGCCAGGTGTGGGCCCGCTGCGCCAGCTGTTCCGCCACGTCAGGCGTGGCCGCGCGTGCCGTGAAGCCAGGGCCAGCCAGCGCCAGGTCGCTGCTGCCGGCGACGAGGGCCGTGCCGCCATGGCGGCGCAGCAGGTCCACCGCAGCACCCAGCGCGAGGTTGGCGCAGGCGGCGGAAAAGCCGTCCGGGCTGGCGGCATGCAGGCCCACGACCAGCTTGGAAACGGGCACCGTCTCGCGCCGCACGTCGTTGGCCGCGGGCAGCATGGCCTGCACGGCGGCGATGCCGGCATCGATGGTGGCCTGCGTGCCGCCGATGTCTTGCATTACCAGGGTGTGAAGCATCGGTCCCCGCACCAGCTTCTCCTGGTCGAGGAAGCCTTGCAGGTTGTTGCGCTCGCAGCCCAGCGCGATCACCAGCGCGCCTGCGATGTTGGGGTTGCGGATGGTCCCAGCAATCGTGCGGCGCAGCAGGTCCATAGGCTCGCCGGTCATTTCCATGCCGCAGCCGATCTCGTGCACGAAAGGCACGACGCCATCGACGTTGGCAAACGCGGCCAGGCGCTTGGGCGTAAACCAGTCCGCCACCCGCCGTGCGGCCGTGGCACCGCAGTTGCCGACCACGAACACGCCGATGCAGTTGCGCGTGGCCACGCGCCCGTCGGCGCGCACGATGCCCTGGAAAGCCGCCGGCTCGTTCACGGGCGCCAGCGCGGCGGCCACGCTCTTGGCCTCCACATCGCCACCTGCCGTGACGTTGTGGCCGTGCAGCCAGACCCCGGCAAGCGTGTCGGCAGCAGCCACCCCAATGACCGCGTCGCCTAGCCGAACCGCCTCGCCCGCACGCAGCGGACGTGCCGCGAGCTTGTGGCCTGCAGGGACGTCCTGCTGTACCTGGATGCCTTCGTCGGCCAAGGCCATGCCTGCCGCCAAGGGGCGAGCAGCCACCACGGCGTTGTCCTGCGCATGCAAACGGATCGTCATTCGGGTGGGTGTGTTCATGGCAAGACTGATGAATTGCGCTGAAAGCGCTTTCAATACATTTTGAAAAAAATCGGCTTCTCCTGCCGATCAATGTCGAAAGTATATGAAAGCGTTTTCAAAGGTGCAAGACTGATTGGGCGTCCCTGTTGAGGCGGCGGGTATCATTGCGGCGATGGCAGCTACAGGCTGCTGCTTTCATTGCCGTTATCACCTCGTGGCTCGTTCTAATTCCGCAATTGCTGCCTCTCGGCTTCCAGCCAGCACCCGCATGTCCGACGTGGCACGCGAGGCCGGCGTGTCGCTGGCCACGGTGTCGCGGGCCATCAACGAGCCGGAAAAGCTCTCTGCCGAAAAGCTGGCGCTGGTGCGCGCCGCAGTGGAGCGCCTGGGCTACGTGCCCAACTTGAACGCGGGCAGCCTGGCCTCGGCTGGTGGCAAGTCGCGCATCGTGGCGGCCATCGTGCCTACGGTGGCCAACGTGGTGTTCTCCGAGACGGTGGATGCGCTGGCGCAGACGCTGGCGCGCGGCGGCTACCAGTTGCTGCTGGGCCAGACGTCCTACCGCAGCGGCGACGAGGAAGGGCTGGTGGAGGCTTTCCTGGGCCGGCGCGTGGATGGTCTGGTGCTCACCGGCACCACGCAGTCGGCCTCGCTGCGCGCGAAGCTCAAGCGCGCGGGCATTCCAGTGGTGCAGACCTGGGACCTCATGGACAAGCCCATCGACATGCTGGTGGGCTTTTCCAACTTCGAGGTAGGACGTGCGGCAGCCGAGCACCTGATTGCCCGGGGCCACCGGGGCTTGGGCTTCATTGGCGCACAGGAAGAGCGCTCACGCCAGCGCCTGGAGGGCTTCCGGGCTGGGGCAGCCGCGCACGGCGTGGCTGACGTTCAGGCCGAATTGATTCTTCCACCCGTAGACATCGCTGATGCTGGGCCGCGCTTTGCACAGATGGCTAGCCGCTGTCCCGAGCTCAATGCTGTCTTCTGCAACAACGACATGCTGGCCGCAGGCGTGGTTTTCGAATGCCATCAACGCGGTTGGGCCGTGCCGCAGCGCATGGCGGTGCTGGGGCTGGGCGACCTGCCCATCGCGCGTGCGGCATTTCCGCGCCTGAGCACGGTGGAGGTGCGCCGGGGCCAGATTGGCACCCGTGCCGGGCAGATGCTGCTGAGCCGGCTCAGTGGAGAGCGTTCCGGTGCCGACATCGTTGACCTAGGCTTTGAAGTTGTCACGCGTGCG
This sequence comes from Azohydromonas lata, assembly GCF_034427735.1. Classification (NCBI taxonomy): domain Bacteria; kingdom Pseudomonadati; phylum Pseudomonadota; class Betaproteobacteria; order Burkholderiales; family Sphaerotilaceae; genus Azohydromonas; species Azohydromonas lata. The sequence continues at coordinate 136,791 of NZ_JAXOJX010000003.1, read as the reverse complement.
AGCACGTGAAGAGGCATTTCAAGATTGTCCTGTGCCGTTGCTAACGCAACTTGTTTAACATAAATGTTAATGAAGCGATGTTGCCCGGCAGGGGCCGGTATGAGCGTCTTCCTTCGCCGATTACGTTGAGTTTGCAACGTATTTCACATAATGGTAATTGTCATGTCGCCACACATGATGTGCTCTTCTACGGAGCATCAACGACCATTGCACCTGCTGCCCCAGCATTATGGAAGTCGTCTACGCTCTCTCCGTTCGAGCGCTTTTCTGCGGGCAACCTGTAATGCCGGGACTATCCACGGCGGCGAAAGCCCTGCCGTCAATGTGCGGCCATGACGGGCCCCGCTGCCAAACGCCTGTCAGGCTTCTTGCAGGAGCGGCTTGCCTCGACCAGCATCCGGGTATACGGATGCCGGGCCGCATCGCTGCAGACGTCGTCGATCGTGAGCAATTCCAGGATACGACCCTGCTGCATGATGGCCATACGGTCGCATAGATGCGCCACCACGCCAAGGTCGTGGGCCACGAGCAGGTACGTCAGCCCGTCACGCCGGCGTAGCGAGTCAAGCAGGTTCAAGATCTCGGACTGCACCGACACATCCAGCGCTGATGTCGGCTCGTCCAGCAGCAGCACGCTGGGTTCCAGGATCAGGGCTCGCGCAATCGCCACGCGCTGGCGCTGCCCACCCGAGAGCTGATGCGGATAGCGGTAGCGGAAGCTGGCATTCAAGCCGACCTTCTCCAGCATGGCCTCGACGCGCGCCGACTCGTCGCCGATGCCATGAATGCGCAGCGGCTCGGCCAGCGCTGTATGCACGGTGTGGCGTGGATGCAGCGAGCCATAGGGGTCCTGAAACACCATCTGCACCTGCCTGCAGTGCGCCCGGTCGAGCTTGTGGCCCAGCCGGCGCCCTGCAATACCTAACTCGCCCTGCCAGTGCTTGTACTGCCCGGCCAGGCAGCGCAGCACGGTGGTCTTTCCTGACCCCGATTCGCCGACGAGGCCGAAGCACTCGCCGGGCTGGACGGTGAAGCTCACATCGTGCAGCACCCGTGTGGCCTGCGGGCCGTGGCCGAAATCCAGGTTCAGGCCGCGTACGTCGATCATCGTCATGGTGGTCCTTATCAGGCATTCAGCCAGGCAGCGTCGCGCTGCAGCACGGGCAGGGTACGGCGCCGGCAGTCGATACTGGGCAGCGCATCGAGCAGGCCTTGCGTGTAGGGATGCTCGGCGTGGTCCAGGTCGGCCGCGGCGATGGATTCGACGACGCGGCCGGCATACATCACCAGCACCCGATCACAGAAGTGGCGCACCAGGTTCAGGTCGTGGCTGATGAAGATGAGACCCAGGCCACGCTCGCCGATGAGGTCGTCCAGCACCGACAGCACCTGCAGCCGCACCGAGATGTCCAGGGCCGACGTGGGCTCGTCGGCGATGACGATCTCTGGCTTCTGGATCAGCATCATCGCGATCATGATGCGCTGGCCCATGCCGCCCGAGACCTCGTGCGGATAGAGCCGGCAGACCCGCTGCGGCTCGCGGATGCGCACGGCTTCGAGCATGGCCAGCACGCGCTCGTCCGCCTCGCGGCGCGAGGCCTTGTGGTGGGCTCGAAAGGCCTCGGCCACCTGATCGCCCACGCGCATCACCGGGTTCAGCGAGTACTTCGGGTCCTGCATGATCATGGACATGCGCCGCCCGCGGATGCCGCGCATGGTGGATTCCGAGGCGCTGCGCAGGTCTATGCCGTCGAAGCTGAGCCGCTCCGCCTCGATGTGGGCGCTGCGCGGGTGCAGCTTGAGCAGCGTGCGGCCCACGGTCGACTTGCCCGACCCGGACTCGCCCACGATGCCCAGCTTCTCGCGCCCCAGCGTGAACGAGACGCCGCGCACGGCATGGACGGTCGAGCCGCCGGTGGCGAAGCGGATGTTCAGGTCCTCGACCTGCAGCTTCGGCTCATTGATGTTCAGGCTCATTTCAGGGCACCTTATTCGCTGCGCGGGTCGAGCACGTCGTACAGGCCGTCGCCCAGCAGGTTGAACGTCAGGCTCACCAGCAGGATCGCGCCACCGGGCGCCGCCACCATCCACCAGCTGTCGAGCATGTAGCGCCGGCCTTCGGAGATCATGGCGCCCCACTCGGGCAGCGGTGCCTGTGCGCCCAGGCCGAGAAAGCCCAGGCCGGCGGCCGTGAGGATGATGCTGGCCATGTTCATGGCCAGCCGCACCACCACCGAGGGCAGGCACAGCGGCACGATGTGCCGCACCAGGATGCGCAGCGCGGATGCGCCTTGCAGCCGGGCCACGACGATGAAGTCGGCGTTGCGCAGCGACAGCGTCTCGGCGCGGGCAAGCCGCGCGATTGGCGGCCAGGCCGTGAGCGCGATGGCCAGCACGGCATGGTCCAGGCCCGGGCCCAGCGCGGCCACGAAAGCCAGCGCCAGCACCAGGCTCGGGAATGAGATGAAGATGTCGGTGATGCGCATGAAGACCGTGTCCACCCAGCCGCCGAAGTAGCCCGACGTTGCGCCCACGGCCAGGCCGATGGGGCCGACCACCACGGTGACGAGCGCCACGATGTAGAGCGTGATGCGGGCGCCGTGGACAAGGCGGCTGAAGATGTCGCGGCCGAACTCGTCGCTGCCGAACCAGTGCGCGGCGCCAGGTGGCTGCAGCGCCGCGGCCAGGTCCTGCGCCAGCGGGTCGTGCGTGGCGATCCAGGGCGCGAACAGCGCCACGCCAAGCAGCACCGCGATGACCACGGCGCCCGCCAGCGTGAGCGGATTGCGCAGCAACCGGCGTCCGCCCTGGGACAGGTCGCGCAGCAGCGCCTGCAGGCTCGAATGCGGTTGCCCGGCATGCGTGCGGCCCGGCTGGATGGAAGAAACGGACGTGTGCATGGAGCTCATTTGCGGGTCCTCGGGTCGAACACCTGGTACAGCAGATCCGACAACAGGTTGAGCGTAATGAAGATGAGGCCCACCACCAGCACCGAGCCCATGACGGCGTTCATGTCGCCCAGCAGCAGGCTGCTGGTGAGGTACTGGCCGAACCCGGGCCAGCCGAACACCGTCTCGATGAGCACGGCGCCTTCAAGCAAGCCGCCATAGGCCAGCGCGATGATCGTGAGCAGCTGGACCAGGATGTTGCGAAAGGCATGGCGCCAGATGACGGTGCGCTCGGGCAAGCCTTTCACGCGTGCCGTGAGGATGTACTCCTGCGACAGTTGCGAAAGCATGAAGCTGCGCGTCATGCGGCTGATGTAGGACATCGAGTGCAGGCCCAGGATGCTGGCCGGCAGCACGATGTGGTGCAGCGCGCTGCCGAACATCTCCCACTCCCCGGCCAGCAGCGTGTCCACCAGCAGCAGCCCCGTCACGGGCTCCAGCAGGCCGTCGAAGGCCAGGCCCACCCGGCCGATGCCGCCGGCCCAGCCCAGCCACGCATAGAACACCAGCAGGCCCATCATGCCGAACCAGAAGATAGGCGTGGAGTGGCCGAGCAGGCTTAGCAGGCGCACCGCGTGGTCGCCCAGGCGGCCCCGGTGCGTGGCGGCGAAGACGCCCAGCGGCACGCCCAGCAGCGCACCGACCACGATGGCCAGCGTGGCCAGCTCGATAGTGGCCGGCAGCACCCGCGCCAGGTCGTCGCGCACGGCATGGCCCGTCAGCAGGGCATTGCCCAGATCGCCATGCAGCAGGTCGCGCAGGTAGTAGCCGAACTGCACGACCAGCGGGCGGTCCAGTCCGAGCTGGCGGTAGACCTGGTCGTAGGTGGAGCGGTCGGCATCCGGGCCGACGATGGACAGCACGGGATCGAGCGGCATGACCCGGCCGATGATGAAAGTCAGCAGCAACAGGCCCAGCAGCGTCAGCAGTACGCTGCCCAGGCGCTGCGACAGGGATCGCATGCGCATGAAGCGCAAGCCTGGCGGAATGGGAATGGCAGACACGGTGTTCTCCGTCACGGGGAGGTGGATGGGCGCTGGCGCGGCAGGCAGCAAGGCCACGCGCGTTCAACGCTGCTTGTAGACCTCGCGCAGCCGCGTTGTGGCCGACGGATGGCCGACGAAATTGCGCACGCTCTTGTGCAGCACCACGGTGTCGACCATCTGCGACACGGGCTGCATGGCGGGCACGACAGTGTCGAACACTCGCTGCACCTCCTGATAGGTCTGGGTCTGCTGGCGCTCGTCACGCTGCAGCAGCGCCTTCTCTATGAGCTCGTTGAGCCGCGGGTCACTGAACGAGGTGCGCCAGCCCTGGAAGTTCGAGAGCTTGGCCTGGTCGCGGTTGTCCGGGTTGTAGGCCAGCGCGCGCAGGCTGGAATGCGGATGCGGCTCGGCGCCCCCGCCGCCGCGTCCGACGATGATCTCGAAGTTGCGCTCGCGCATGGCGCCGTACACCTGGTTGCCGGTGCCGGGCAGGATGCTGGCCTCGATGCCGGCCTTGGCCAGCGTGGCCTGCAAGCTGGTGGCAATGTTGGTGAACGGGGACTCGGCCACGACGCGGATGGTGGTCTTGAATCCGTTGGCATGGCCCGCCTCGGCCAGCAGCCGGCGCGCCGCCTCGGCGTCGAGCTTGTACCCCGGCTCGGGCAGCGTGGCCGCCAGCCCCAGCGGCACCGGGCGCTGGTGGTAGACCCCATAGTGCGGCATCACCACCGCGTTGATGCCGTCGAAGTCGATGAGGTGGCGCAGCACGGCCTGGCGCACGCGCACGTCCGCGAACTTCGGGTCCTTGGCGCTCACGGCCACGTAGTACAGCGTGCCGCGCTTGACCGCGTGCACCTCGGCGTCGGGCGTGCGCTTCATGGCCTCGATGTCCGGGACCGACATGCCCGTGGCGATGTCGAGGTCGCCGCGGCCGAGCATCAGCCGCAGCGACTGCGACTCGGTCATGTGGCGCAGCACCACCCGGCGCAGCTTCGCCGGCTCGCGCCAGTAGCCGTCGAAGCGGCTCATCAGCAGCAGCTCCTTGGCACGCCACTGGTCCAGCCTGAAGGGGCCGGAGCCGGCGGCGTGGGTGGTCAGCCAAGCCGCGCCCATGTCGCCATTCTTCTCGTGCTGCAGCACCGTCTTGCGGTCGAGCACCACCGCGCTGACCGAGGTGCCGAGCGTGTAGAGCACGAGATGGGGATCGGTGGGTGCGGGCAGCTCGATCACCAGGGTGTCGTCATCGACGGCCCGGATGGCCTGCTCCACGTTTTTTGCTGTGAAGCCGTAGCTCTTCCACGGCGTGGCCAGCGCCAGGTTGAGCTTGAGCACGCGCTGCAGCGACCAGGCGGCATCGTGCGCCGACACGGCATGGCCGGAATGAAAGCGTGCGCCGCGGCGCAGCTTGAAGGTGATGCTGCGGCCGTCCTCTGCGATGGCCCAGCTCTGGGCCAGTCCGGGCAGCACGCGGGAGGTATCCAGCGGGTCGAGCTCGACCAGGTAGTCGTAGACGTTGCAGGCAATCTCGACCACGTCGTTGCCGGTGGCGGCGGCGGGGTCCAGGGACAGCAGGTTGTTCATGCTGACGCCGATGACGAGCTGGTCGGCGGGCGTCCTGGCGGGGGCGGCCGTGGCCATCAGCAGCGAGGCGGCCAGCAGGCACGCGCGCAGGGCAAGGCGAGACTTCATGGGCAGGCTGGGATGGGCGTACAACCGCCGCTCAGTAAGTGGCCACGGCATGGGCCGCGATGTACTCGAAGTTGATGTCGTCGCCCAGTCCGGGCTGTTGCGACAGGTGCACGAACCCTTCGCCGTCCATCGGGTCCGACAGGCTGTTGAGATAGGCCGGCACCTCGTCGTAGTCGAGGAACGGGTGCAGCAGGCCGCGCTCGTACCAGCGGCAGTTCTTGACCGCGGCGCAGACGGCCAGGTTGGCCGCACCGTTGCCATGGATCTCGCAATTCATGCCAAAGGACTCCGCCAGGTGAGCGACCTTGAGGGTTGGCGTGATGCCGCCCACGCCGGGCACGCCGGCACGCAGCACGTCGCACGCGCCGGCCTTCACCCAGTCGGCGCGGCTGTGATGCTTGCCCGACAAGCTTTCGGGACCCACGATGGGGATGTCGAGCTGGCCGGCGAGCCAGGCGTACGAGTCCATGCTCTGCTCGTTCATCATTTCCTCGAACCAGGCGAAGTTGAGCTTCTCCAGGGCGCGGCCGATGCGCACGGCGTCGGTACGGCTGTAGTTGTGGTAGCCGTCCAGCATCAGTTCGATGTCGGGTCCGACGGCCTCGCGAACCGCGGCGCAGGCCTTGATGTCCATGCCGGGATCGGGCGCGAAGCGCACCGGCGGCATCCAGGTGTGCAGCTTGATCGCCCTGTAGCCCCGCGCCACCAGCTTCTCGGCGAATGCGGCGTACTCCTGTGGCGTGGACAGGCCGCCGGCCAGCTCGTCGCCGCACATGGTGCTGCCGTAGGCAGGCACCTTGTCACGGTAGCCCCCCAGCAGCTTGTACACCGGCAGGCCCAGCGCCCGGCCTGCCAGGTCCCACAGCGCCTGCTCGATGGCGGCCAGCGCCCGGTCGGTGAACTGGCCGGCGCTGCCGCGCTGCCAGTGCTCCAACGCCATCCAGATCTTCTCGCGCTGGAACGCGTCCTCCCCGATGAGCACCTTGCGGGCGTAGGACTTCAGCACGTACGGCCGGATGACCTGAGGCGGCGCGAAGGCATGGCCCTGGTGCCCGTCGTCGGTGGTGATCGTGATCATCGCCATGCGGGCCAAACCCTCCGGCCCGGGATGGGAATGCCCGGCGCTGTCCACGCTGCGCCGGCTCGGATAGGTGAACTCTGTACCGCAAACGCTCTCGATCTTCATGGTGTCGTTGCCCTTGTCAGTCGTCTGATGTGTTCATCCTATCCCGAGAAGTCTGACGACTTGACTAGGGTTTTACCCAAGTTTTGGACGCGGCCAACGTCAGTCGTCCGGTGTGCTGTAGGGGGCGGCCGGTATAGTCAGCCGCCCGCACACCAGACCAACGACATGAACGCCCTGCCCTCGCCTGACCAGCCCACGCGCACCAAGAGCCAGCCGCAGCGCGTCGTGGACGGCGTAACGGCGCGCATACGCAGCGGCGAGCTCGGCCCCGGGGACCGGGTGCCGCCCGAGCCCGAGCTGATGCGCGAATTCGGCGTGAGCCGCTCGGTGGTTCGTGAAGCGATGTCCCGGCTACAGGCTAGTGGCCTGGTCGAAACCCGCCAGGGTGCCGGAACCTTCGTACTGGCGCAGTCAGCGGCCGAACCGCTTCTGAGCATCGCCACCCGCGGCGTGGAAGTGCGACGCGTGCTTGCGATGCTCGAACTGCGCATCAGCATCGAGTCCGACGCGGCCAGCCTGGCCGCACAGCGCCGCGGCGATGCGCACCTCGCCGCCATGCGGCAAGCCCTGGACAGCTTCGACGCGCACAGGCGCACGGGCCAGAGCACGATAGAGGACGACTTCCGCTTCCATGCGCAGGTGGCCGCCGCCACGGGCAACGAGTATTTCGAAGAGGTGCTGCGCAGCCTGGGCAGCCTCACCATCCGCCGCGGCGCAACCAAGCCGGATGCGGCCGCAAAAGCCCCGCAAGCGGATCAGGCCGAGGTACAGCCCCGCTTTGGCGAGGCCCAGCCGTCGCTGGAGTACAACAAGGAAATCACCCAGCGCGAGCATGAGGCCATCTACGAGGCCATACGGCGCGGCGACGCGGCCACCGCACGGGCCGCGATGTTCATGCACCTGAGCAACAGCCGCGAACGCTTGCGCAGCACCCTGCCGGACTGCTGAACGCTTCGCCCGGCGGAACCGCTGCCGGCACGGCGGGCAGCGCCATGCCAGTGGTGTCCCCCACTTTTGCGCAGCCTTCCGGCACGGCATGCGCAGCAGGCGGTTTCAAGAATGACCGCGGCAGCTAGGGTTTTCACTCGTCAGATGACTTTCAGTCCGGGACTACATTGCGCTAACTCGTCTGACGACAGACGACGTATGTAAAACCATCCCGTCGAGACTGGTCATGAAACCATCACTGCTATTCGCGGCTTTCCTGTGCACGGCCGCTTGCACGGCTTCCGCGCAAACCGGTGTCAACATCTTCGGTATCGCGGACGCGTGGGTCGGCCAGACCCGCCACAAGGCCGGGGCTGCGTCCACGGACCGCGTGAGCGTGTTGGAAAGCGGCGGCGCACAGGCCAGCCGCTGGGGCCTGCGCGGCAGCGAGGACCTGGGTGGCGGGCTCAGTGCGCGCTTCGTCCTGGAGCAGGGCATCAGCCTCGATAGCGGCACCGTCACCAATGTGTCGGCCTCCAATGTCGGCTTCAACCGCAACGCCTACGTGGCCCTGGCCAAGAGCGGCCTGGGCGAGGTGCGCCTTGGGCGCATGCTCACCGCCTACGACGCACTGCGCGGCTCCAACAACCAGCTCTACGATTCGTCTGGCTTCGCTTCCACCGGCCAGGTATGGGGCGCGGGCGCGGCAGCCGGCAACGGCCAGGCGGAGGTCAAGGGCAGCGATTACCTCGCCCGCGGCAACAACACGGTCCTGCTGCGGACCGCGCCGATGGGCCCCTTCATCGCATCGGTCAGCGCCAGTGCCGGCAAGGGGCCACGACAGAAACCGCGTCGCCGCGGCTGCTAACTGGCCACGTCGAGTACGCGGCGAACGCGCTGCGCGTGGGCTACGCGTTCCAGAACGAGCGCTACACCACGGGCACCAACAAGTTCGACATGCTTGCCGCCGCCTACGAGTTCCCGCGCTTGCGGGTGGTTGCCAACTACCAGCACCAGGACGACGGGCGCGTCGCGACCGGCCAAAAGTCGCGTGAATACCAGATCGGCGTGAATGCGCCATTCGGCGCGGCAACGGTGGCCCTGGGCTATGCCAAGGCGGTCACGCGCAATGGCGCCGGACGCGAGATCGTCGATGCCAGCGGCATGAGCGCCATGGCGACCTACGACCTGACCAAGCGCACGCGCCTGTACATGGCCTTGCGCAAACTGTCAGTGGACCGCGCCGACGGCTCCCAGGCTTTTGAGCAAACGCGCTACGGCGTCGGCATGACCCATTCGTTTTGAGCGGGCAGGACGCACGTCCATGACGTGAACAAGCCTCGCGGGGTCGCGCCACGCGCCGCAATGTGCGGCATTTGTCCAGCAAGGTCTCACGCAGCGGCCAGCCGACGCTGGGCCATGGTGCGGAACTCGGTGGGCCGGTGCCCGGTGTGCTTCTTGAAGAAGCGGCCGAAATAGGCCTCGTCCTCGAAGCCCAGCACCGCGGCAATCTGCTTGATGCTTAGCAGCGAATAGGCCAGCTCGCGCTGTGCCTCGTGGACAACGCGGGTATTAACCACCTCCAGCGCCGAGATGCCCAGCACGTCGCGGCAGAGGCGGCTGAGCTGGCCGACGCTCACGCCCAGCGCGCGGGCTTAGCTGCTGCGTCAGGCGCTAGGTACGGCGCCATGATCTCCTGCAGCCAGTCCATGAACGCCTGCACGCGGCGTGGCAGGCGCCGGTGTGCGTAGAGCAGCGACACGGGCATGGGCGCGGGCCGCAAGCCTGGCAGCACCTCGACAAGTTCCCCGCGCTCGATCCAGGGCCGCATGGCAGGCTCCGGCGCCTGGATGATCCCTAGGCCTGCCAGGCAGCCGTGCAGGTAGGCCTCGGAGTTGTTGACGGTGAGCGCACCGGCCATGGGCACGAGACGGGTCTGCCCGCTCTCGTCGAAATATTCGAAGCCGGGTGAGCGGGCGCCCAGGCCGGGCAGGTAATGGATGAGCCGCTGTGTCGCCAGGTCCTGCAGCGACTGCGGTAGCCCAAAGGCGCGAACGTAGTCCGGGCTGGCGCAGTTGATCAGCGGCAGCCGCCCCAGTGGCCGTGCCATCAGGCTGGAGTCGCCCAGCGGCCCCACGCGCAGCACGCAGTCGAAGCCCTCGCCCACCAGGTCCACGCGCCGGTCGGTGCTGCTGAGCTCGACCTGCAGCGCGGGATGCGCCTGCAGGAACTGAGGCAGCCGCGGCAGCACCAGGTTGCGCGCCATGCCGATGGGCATGTCCACGCGCAGCCGCCCCTGCAGCGCCGCCGGTGTGTCCTGGAACATCTGGCGCAGCTCCTCGGCATCGGCCAGCAGCTCGCGGGCACGCTGTGCGAAGGTCTCGCCATCTGGCGTGAGCTGCACGTGCCGGGTGGTGCGGTGCAGCAGCCGGACGCCCAGCAGCTTCTCCAGCCGCTGCACGGCCGCCGACACGCTGGTGCGCGGCAGCCCCATCACCTCGGCCGCCTTGGTGAAGCTCGCCGTTTCCGCCACACGCATGAAGACATGCACCACGTCCAGCGGCAGCGGCACTGGATTGTTCGTCATGGATGGACAGTCTAGTCAGGCAGCGCCCGTTTATCCGCGCCAGCCGGACAAATAAGCTCCGCTGCATCTTCTCCCCCGCCCTGCAAGGAGCACAACATGGCGAACAAGGTTGCACTCATCACCGGCGGCAGCCGGGGCCTCGGCCGCAGCGCCGCCGAACACCTGGCCTCGCGCGGCATCGATGTCCTCGTCACGTACCGCAGCCGGCGTGACGAAGGCGACGCCGCCGTGGCCGCCATCGAGGCCGCCGGCGCGCGCGGCGCGGCGCTGCAGTTGGACGTGGGCGACAGCGCCACCTTCCCAGCCTTCGCGCGGGCCGTGCGTGAGCAGCTCGCGCGCTGGGACGTGCAGCAGTTGGACTTCCTGGTGAACAACGCCGGTATCGGCATTCACGCGCCGTTTGCACAGACCACCGAGGCGCAGTTCGACGAGCTGGTACGCATTCACCTCAAGGGGCCCTTCTTTCTGACCCAGGCGTTGCTGCCGCTGCTGGCCGACAGCGGGCGCATCCTCAACGTCTCCAGCGGCCTGGCGCGCTTCACGGTGCCCGGCTATGCCGCCTACGCGGCGATGAAGGGCGCTGTCGAGGTGCTCACGCGCTACCAGGCCAAGGAACTGGGCGCGAGGGGCATCCGCGTCAACACGCTGGCGCCGGGCGCCATCGAGACCGACTTTGGCGGCGGCGTGGTGCGCGACAACTCGGCCATGAACCAGCAGCTCGCGGCGCAGACGGCGCTGGGCCGCGTGGGGCTGCCCGCCGACATCGGCGCCGCGGTGGCGGCGCTGCTCTCCAACGAAACAGGCTGGATCAACGGGCAGCGGGTGGAGGCGTCGGGGGGCATGTTCTTGTAAAGGCCGCCCTCGCCTGGCTTGGCGGCGGTGCGAAGCGCTCGCTGGCTGCACGGCCTCAGGGGCGTTTCACGGTGCCCACCGGCGCCGATGAGGGCGCGGTTCGTGCTGCGTGCCGGGCGTGGGTCGAAGCCCAGGGCGCCGGCCCTGCCGGACAGCCCTGGCAATGCTGGTCAAGTCACCTTCGTGCGACAGTGCCGCGGTGTTGTCCACGCTCAAACGCCTGCACGCCATGACCGACCTGTCTAGCTTTCCCATCGCGCGGCAGCGCCCGCCGATGTTTCCTGATCGCATCCAGCTCTATTCGCTGCCCACGCCCAACGGCGTGAAGGTCTCGATCATGCTGGAGGAAACGGGCCTGCCCTACGAGCCGCACCTGGTCAGCTTCGACAGGCAGGAGCAGCTCTCGCCCGAGTTCCTGGCGCTCAACCCGAACAACAAGATCCCCGCCATCATTGACCCTCACGGGCCCAACGGGGAGCCGCTGGCACTGTTTGAATCTGGCGCCATCCTGCTCTACCTTGCGGACAAGGCCGGCATGTTCCTGCCTGCGGACCCCGCCGTCCGCTACGAGGCGATCCAGTGGCTGATGTTCCAGATGAGTGCCATCGGCCCGATGTTTGGCCAGGTGGGCTTCTTTCACAAGTTTGCCGGGAAGGACTTCGAGGACAAACGCCCACGTGACCGCTACGTTGCCGAGGCCAGGCGGCTGCTGGCCGTGCTCGACCAGCGCCTGAGCGGCCGGCAGTGGATCATGGGCGACGAGTACTCGGTGGTGGACATCGCAACTTTCCCCTGGGTGCGCAACCTCATTGGCTTCTACGGCGCAGGCGAGCTCGTCGAGATAGATCGCTTCCCGCAAGTCACGCGCGCCCTGCAGGCCTTCGTCTCTCGGCCTGCGGTGGTCAGGGGACTCGACATTCCCCAGCGGCAGTGAATTGCGGTTGTCGGCAGCAGCTGCCCAGTGCTCGCCCACTACGGGCCCGAGACTTGCCCGCAATGCTGCGCTGCTTGTCGACACGCTCGGCCATGCAGCAACACCAGCGCGGCGGCAGGGCTGTTTTCTCAGTTTGCCGGGTACCGGCCGAAGTGCTTCGCAATGCACGGCTGTCGCGGGAATGCCCGCTGGACAAGCGGCGGGGCCGGCCGCCTGCGCGTATGCCGATCATTGGAGACTGAAGACCATGCTGCAGCACAACCCGATCTACGTGTACTTTCCAGCCAGCGACATGGGGCGCGCACGCCAGTTCTACGAAGGCAAGCTGGGGCTCGTGCCGCAGCAGGAAATCAACGGTGGTGTTGTCTACGCCTTCGGTGGGGGCACCGCCGCGTTCCTGTACCCGACCCAGAATGCCGGAACATCGAAGGCCAGCCAGGCGTTCTGGGCCGTGGCCGCCGTGGACCAGGAGATCGAGGAACTGAAGCGACGCGGCGTCGTTTTCGAAGACTACGACATGCCAGGCGAGAAGAACCCTTCAGGCGCGATCTCGGCGGGAGGCGCCAAGGCGGCATGGTTCAAGGACAGCGAGGGCAACATCCTTGCGTTGATCCAGAGTCTTTGAGCCGCCGCAAGGCCAGCCTCCTGGCAAGCCATTGGCCAGCTCGCATGGAAGGCATGGGGCTTGCGCTTGAAACGCATCCACGTTCGGGCTGGCTCGCGCGGGGCGGCTGCTGAGCCGGTGCGCCGCGCCGCGCCCCAGGCAGTGGAAAACGGGTTGAGCGCGCCCGGTCAGTTGCGGCATGCACCGGGCCAGCAACGCCAGGCCGACATGAGTGCAGCCAGGGCATCCCGGTAGAGGCACAGCCGCCAGCCGCGGCGCATGTAGCGCTGCGTCCGACCGTGAAAGGCGGGAACGGGCTGCACGCCGAGCAGGTAGCCGCGCACATCCTCATTGACCGTGACCGAGGCCACGACGTGGCCCCTGCCGTCCACGGCGTGAATGAGCGTGCCGCGCCAGCCGTCCTCGGCGAACCAGTGCGCCGGCAGCGCCACGGGAAGCTTGGAGGTCACCATGAGCGGCAACGGTACAGCGCTGGCCTCGGCAGCCGCCGCGCAGGGTTTTCACGGCCGTGGAAACCGCAACGGCGCGGCTCACGGCCTCGCCTAGGGAAGTCGGCCACATTGGACGTTGCGATCGAATCTACGATGCATGGAACGGGGTTTGACCGCGCTGTCACGGCACCTGCTGGACTTTTGGGCGTTCTAGTGGCGAGGCAGCGCTCGGATGCTTGTTGCGAGCCGCCAAGCGCCAATAAGGGCTCCGTGGGCGAGAGGGGCTTGCCCCTTGCTTGTCGCGCTAGCGCCTATCGGTCGGCCAGGAGGAACTCCGCGATGCGTTTCTCCTTGAACTGCGAAGTGACGTAGTCGATGAACACTCGCGTCTTCGCCGGCAGGTGCTTCTTCTGCCCTGAGTAGTACATCGAGATTGGGCCATCATCCCAGTACCAGTTCGGCAGCACGCGCTTGATGGCACCCGTCTTGAGCAAAGGCGCCGCGTGCGGCATGGCCATCAACGTGACGCCGAGACCCATCGCGACGGCTCGCGCTACAGCCTCGGGGTCATTGAACGCAATGCGAGGTGTAGTCTCGAACTTCACCTGCCTGCCTGGCTTGTTCCTCAGGTACCGGCTGCGAATCCTCCCCAGCTGAATGGAGCGCATGCCAATCCAATCCCAGTACTCAAGCTCAGACGGGTCCCTCGGTTCAGCCTTTCCTTTGAGATACGCCGGGGATGCAACCGCCACCACATGGATTCGAGCGAGCTCGCGCGCCACCACGCCAGGCGAGAGCTCAAAGCCTCCACCAATGGCCACGTCAAAACCTTCAGAAATCAGGTCGACGCGCCTGTTCTCCAAATGCCAATCTGACAGGACTTTTGGGTACTGCTTCAAGAAGCCTGGCAAAAGAGGCAGCACGTAGTCCGAACCAAATCCGGGCGGCATGGTTACGCGCAGCGTCCCGCTGGGCTCATCGGATGCGCGGCCCACCTCCGTGATGGCCGTCTGAATGCTCTCAAGCCCTCCGGAGATGCCTTCCAAAAATCGCTCACCGGCCTCCGTCAGCGAAAGCTTCCGGGTGCTCCGCTGGAACAAGCGGACACCGAGGTTGGACTCCAGCTTCGCCACGTTCCGGCTAACTCCAGCAGGGGTCAGACCGAGCCGCCTAGCCGCGCCAGAGAAGCTCTGAGCCTCCGCACTCCGGACAAACGACTCCAAGTTCGCCAAGGTTTCCATGCGCCCTCTCAATGCACAAGCCACTGCAAACACACAGGCCCTTGCGACCTTCTCAGGATACCTTGCTTCAAGCATCGCTTGAAGCAGATTCAAGACCGAAACGGCTACAAGCATCGAGCCCAAATCTTCATAGTTCAGTCATCCCGCAACGCAACGCTCACGTGAAAGGAACCTTCATGAGCAACGTGAACAACAACCTCCCTCTGGCCGGTCAGGTCGCCCTCGTCACTGGTGGCTCGCGCGGCATCGGTGCCGCCATCGTGCGCCGCCTTGCACACGACGGCGCGGATGTCGTCTTCAGCTACTCGAACTCTCCGGACCGCGCAGACCAGGTGGCCAACGACGTGAAGGCTCTCGGCCGCCGTGCCCTGGCCGTGCAAGCCGACCAAGCCAAGACCGCCGACGTCGAACGCCTCGTCAGGACCGCCCATGAGGCTTTCGGTCGCCTGGATATTCTGGTGAACTCGGCGGGCGTGTTCATCACGGGGTGGACGGACTCCTTGTGCAAAAAGGTGCGCTTGTGGTTACGTCCAGTTGCTTTCGAGCTATTTAGGGTTATTACTTATTTCTCGGCTCAGACTGAGTTGGCCCCGAAACACCAGCCATGGTCTGAACCAGCTGATGACCGATGGCGGCCCCCACTTTCACCCAGTAGAGTCGGCACCCCACTTCCTGCGCCGAGGCAGCGATGTCCGCATTTGCCGATCGCTTCGTTGGATGCGACTGCCTGCCGGGGCGGCTGAGCGATTTCGACCGGGAGCATTTCTTCTCGCTCACCAAGGCCGACGTCGAGGCTGTGAAGGAGCAGTTCCGGGAGGGGCACCAGCTGGCCGCGGCGTTGATGGTGCTGTTCATGCGTGTGGCCGGTCGTCCGTTGGATGGCTTCACCGTCCTGCCGCGCAACCTGCTGCGCTACGCGGCCGGCGCCCTCGGCGTGGCGGCCCCGTCCATCGCCAGCCTGCGATCCACCTATCGGCGCAAGCAGACCCTTTTCGCTCACCAGCGTTGGGCCAAGGAATACCTCGGCCTCACCGCGCTCGAACCCGCGCAGGAGCAAAACCTCGTGTCGGCGCTGGAGGTACAGGCGCAGGATGCCGCGCACACCGACGATCTGGTGCAGGCGGCCAGGCACTGGCTGTTCACCCGCCGCATCCTGATTCCGTCGAGCCGCCGGCTGCTGGACTGGGCGCGCGATGCCTTCGCAAAAATCGAGACGCAGATCGTGATCTGCGTGGCCGATGCCGTGGGCCGCGCGAAGGCTGCGAAGCTGCTGCTGGCTGTCCACGCTCCGCGGCCCGGCACGGACGTGAGCCGCATCGAATGGCTCAAGACGCCGCCCAGGCGCCACAGTCCCACCACGCTGGCCGAGACGATGGAGAAGGTGCGCTACCTCAAGGGCCTTGGCGTGCACGAATGGGATCTCTCCGGCGTTGTGCTGGCACGGCAACAGGCCTACGCGCGACAGATCCAGGCCCGCCGGCCCTACCGGTCCCGCGACATCAAGCTCGCCGCGCAGCTCGTCGAGGTGGTGTGCTTTCTGCGGGTGACGCTGCTGGAGCTCACCGACGCGGCGCTGCATTTGGCCAGCCGGCGCGCACAGCAGCTTGTGCGCTCGGCGGCCGAGCGTGCCCGCACCCGGCACGCCCAGGAAAGTGCGAGCCAACTGCGGCAGGCCGCCCTGGCCAAGGCGGTGCTGCACGACGGCGCCAAGTCCTGGGAGGAACGCGTGCTGCAGGCGCAGGAGCTGCTGGCTGCGGTCGGCGATGCCGTGCCGGTCAGCTTCGCATCGCGGGTACGCAAGGCTTTGGCCGAGGACTCGACCCGTGTCCATGCCTGTCTCGACGTGCTCTCAAGCCTGGAGTTCCAGGGAGGGTCCAAGGACGCCGGGTTCACACAATGGCAGGCGTGGACAGCGCTGCGTGCCCGTCCTGGCCACAAGGACGGCGGGCGCGACGAGCTGCCGGACGTTGGAGCGGCATGGAGAAGCCTGGTTCACCAGCGGGACCGCAAGGCCGGCTGGCGGGCCTTCGAAGCCAGCACGATGCTGGCACTGCGGCGCAGCCTGCGGCGCGGCTCGGTATGGATCGACCATTCCTTGAGCTTCCAGAGCCGCGAGCAGTTGCTTATCCCGCCACAGCAGTGGGCACTGCAGCAGCGCGAGCATGTGGAGCTGCTGGGCGTGCCGGAATCGTTCGACGCGCTGCTGATGCCGCTGGTGGCCGCCATCCACGCGGGCATGCAGGCCGTGGTGGAAGCTCTGCGCGTGGGCAAGGTGGAGATCGGCACGGATCGCATGCTGCATCTGCCAGCCCTTCTGGCGCTGCCCGACGACGGCGAGCCGGTGCGTACCCGTGAGGCCATCTACCAGCGCATCGGTGACGTCCAGCTGCCTGAGCTGCTTCTTGAGGTGGACGCCGCCACCAACTTCAGCGACGCGCTGCTCGGACACCGGGCAACCTCCTCGCAAGAGCTCCTTGCGGTGTACGGTGCGCTGCTGGCGCACGGCACGGACCTCGATGCCCGAGGCGTGGCGCACATGATTCCCGAGCTGGACGCCGCACAGATCCTGGTGGCCATGCGCGCCATCGAGGGCAGCGGCCGGCTGCGTCGCGCCAACGAACGCGTGGCCGAATTCCAGAGCCGCATCCCACTGGCGGCACTCTGGGGCGAAGGCGACAAGGCGTCGAGCGACATGCTCGCGCTCGATGCGTCACGGCACCTGTGGAATGCGCGCGTCGATCCACGCCGGCGCACCTACGCCGCGGGCATCTACACCCACCTGCGCGACCGCTGGGGCATCGTCTATGACCAGCCCATCGTGCTGGGCGAGCGCCAGGCAGGTGCGGCCATCGAGGGCGTCGAGCAGCACAACCGCGTCGAAGACCGCATCAGGCTGTCATTGGTTGCTTGCGATACCCACGGCTGGACGGACGCCGCCATGGGCATCGCGAAGGTTTTGGGGTTCGACCTGTGTCCGCGCCTGCGCGACCTGGCCGAGCGCAAGCTTTTCCTGCCCAGGCCGTTTCTCATTCCCGACGAATTGGACGCCGTGACGGAACGACGCGTTTCGCTCAAGGCCATCGAGCGCGGCTGGCCGGAGCTGCTGCGCCTGGGCGCGTCCATTCGCAGTGGCCGGGTGTCGGCCGCGCAGGTGATGCAGCGCTTCGGCTCGGCGGCTCGTGGCGATCCCGTGCACCGGGCTGCCGAGCATCTGGGTCGGCTGCTTCGCACGGTGTTCTTGTGTGACTATTTGGCCGTGGCGGACTTCCGGCGCGAGATCCACACGCTGCTCTCGCGCGGTGAATCTGTGCACCAGTTGCAGCGCGCGGTTTACAGCGGCCGGATCGCGCCAGAGCGAGGCCGGCGACCTGACGAACTGCGGGCGATCTCGGGTGCGCACACGCTGCTGACGAATGTGGTCCTCGCCTTCAATACCCATCGCATGAACGACGTGGTCCTCGCGCTGCGCAACAGTGGCATGCGCATCGAGGACGACTGGCTGCGGCGCATCGGGCCAGCGCATTTCGGGCACATCAACTTCCGCGGCACGATGCGTTTTGGCGTCGAACGGTACGTCGAGTCCTTGATCCAGGCACGAGGTGAGCGGTCGCCCAGTCTTCGAACAGGCCATGCCTGAGAAGCCAGCCGTGGATGGACCGGTCTGCGCTCAAGAATGGCGGCGGGCATTTGCAGTTTGTAAGCGCCTTTTTCGCACACTGGGCCCCTTGACCTTGTCACAGGGGGAAGGTTCACACTTGCTGCCATATGGAAACTACAGCCCTGTGCGCTTGACATGGGGCAACTAAACTACCGTCATGTGGCGTGTTTTCCGGATCGCGATGATGTGGCTGCTGGCCGTCGCGCTGCCCTTGCAGGGCAGCGTCGCGGCCTCGCTGCGCGTGTGCGGTTCGGGCCATGACCGCATGGCCGTGGCCGCCGCCGTCATCGCGGAACACGACCACGCGGCGCACCACCACGACGCCGTCGAGGCGCTTGCCCACGACGACGCAGCCGCCACGCAGGATCTGCACAAGAGCGCGCAGCACAAGTGCAGCGCCTGCGCAGCCTGCTGCGTCACGGCGGCGCTGCCCGCAGCCACGCTGCGTTTCGAGGCGGCTGTAGATGCCATGGCGCCGCCGACGCCACTGTTTCTCAGCGCCGTGGCGTTCTTGACGGACGGCCCGGACCGTCCACCCCGCCTCCTGTTCGCCTGACGCGCCCTTGGCGCGGGTCGTGGCTCGCCTGGCCGTCGTCTGACGGCGCAGCGGCTGCGCATCCGCCGCCACTCACGTCCTTGCCCCACCGGCTGCATTGATGCGGCCGCGCCGGGCCCGTCCAGCGAGCATCCTCATGGCCTCATGGTCCTGCACCGCCGCAGTTGCGGTGCTCATCGCCGTCCCGGCCCTGGCCGCGGCGCAAGGCGCCGCCACGCCGGCCGCGCCGCAACCCGTCTACCGCTCCACCTTCGAAGGCTATCGGGCCTTCACCGACGAACCAGTCCGCCCCTGGCGTGAGACCAACGACACCGTCGGCCGCATCGGCGGCTGGAAGGCCTACGCCCGGGAGATCCAGGCGCCTGACGCCCGGCCCGCTGCGGCCAGCGCCAGCGCACCCGTGCCCGATGCCGCCGGCGGCTCGCACTCGAACCACCACGCCCCCGCCAAGCCATGACGACGCCGTTCACGAACCACGACACGGTGCGCGCCCGGCCGCGCAAGCGCCTGGCCGTCGCCGCGCTGGCATTGCTGGCGCTGGGCGGCTGCGCCAGCACGGCCGTCCAGCAGAACCTGGGGCTCGCGCAGGACGTGGCCAGCCAGCGCCTGGGCGCGCCGCTGAAGTGGCTGACCACGGACGAGGCGCGCCAGGAGGCGCGCGCTGACGTGGACCGGCTGCTGCTGCAGCCCCTGTCCGCCGCCGACGCGGTGCGCATCGCCCTGGCCTACAGCCCTGGCGTGCAGGCGCTGCTGTCGGATGCGGCGACCACCTCCTACCAGGCAACGCAGTCGGCCCGGCTGCCCAACCCGGTCTTCGCCTTCGAGCGCCTGGTGCGCAACGAAGGCGGTGAGCGCGAGCTGGAGATCGGGCGGGCGCTGAGCTTCCCGCTGCTGGACCTGTTGCTGCTGCCGGCGCGCACGCGCATCGCCAACGCGCAGCAGCAGCAGATCCGCCTGCGCATGGCCGGCGATGTGGTGCAGGCCGCGACGCAGGCGCGCCAGGCCTGGGTGCGCGCCGTGGCGGCCGTGCAGGCGCAGGCCTACTTCGAGCAGGTCAAGGAAACCGCCGACGCGGGCGCCGAGCTCGCGCGCCGCATGCAGTCGGCCGGCAACTTCAACCGCCTGCAGCGCGCCCGCGAGCAGGTCTTCAGCGCCGAGGCCGTGGCCCAGCTGGCCCGCGCGCGGCAGGAAGCCCTGGCCAGCCGCGAGGCCCTGGTGCGTGCCCTGGGCCTCAACGACGCCCAGGCACAGGCCCTGAAGCTGCCCGAGCGGCTGCCGGACCTGCCCGCCGCGCCGCGCGAGGAGCGCGCCGTGATGCAGGCCGCGCTCGACGAGCGCCTGGACATGCGCCAGGCCCGCGCCGAGCTGGAGTCCTCGGCCCGCTCGCAAGGCATCACGACCGTCACCAGCGTGGTGGGTGACTTCGAGCTGGGCGCCGTGCGCAACAGCGAGACCGGCCTGCCGCCCAAGCGCGGCTACGAGCTGGCGCTGCCGCTGCCGATCTTCAACGCTGGCGACGCGACGCGAGGCGCCGCCCAGGCGCGCTACATGGCCGCCGTGCACCGCACCACGCAGTTGGCCGTGGACGCAGCCTCGCAGGTGCGCGAGAGCTACGGCGGCTACCGCACCGCATTCGACCTGGCGCGCCACTGGCGCGACGAGATCGTGCCGCTGCGCAAGACCATCTCCGACGAGAACCAGCTTCGCTACAACGGCATGCTCATCGGCGTGTTCGAGCTGCTGGCCGACGCCCGCGACCAGGTCGCCGCCGTGGCCCAGGCCCTCAACACCCAGCGCGACTTCTGGCTCGCCGACGTGGCGCTGCAGGCCGCGCTCATCGGGCGTCCCGCCACCGCGGGCGTTTCCCTGCAAGCCGCCCCGGCCGCGACCGGCGGCGGCAGCGCGGGCGGCCATTGAGCGCCACCCCCGTGCCCAATACATTTCCTGGAGTCCTTCCATGACGACGAATCGACGTCGCTTCCTGGCCGGGTCGGCCGCCGTGGCCGCCGCCTCGGTCAGCAAGGTGGCCATGGCCGCCTTGCCCGAGCCCGTGATCCAGACCAGGCCCGACACCATGCCGCCGCTCGTGCCCGGCACCGGGCGGCCCTACAACCCCGTGGTCACGCTCAACGGCTGGACCCTGCCCTGGCGCATGAAGGGCGGGGTCAAGGAATTCCACCTGGTGGCCGAGCCCGTGGAGCGCGAGATGGCGCCGGGCTTCAAGGCGCACCTGTGGGGCTACAACGGCCAGTCGCCGGGACCCACCATCGAGGTGGTCGAGGGCGACCGGGTGCGCATCTTCGTGACCAACAAGCTGCCCGAGCACACCAGCGTGCATTGGCACGGCCAGCGCCTGCCCAACGGCATGGACGGCGTCACGGGGCTGACCCAGCCCGGCATCGCGCCGGGCAAGACCTTCGTCTACGAGTTCGTGGCGCGCCGGCCCGGCACCTTCATGTACCACCCGCACGCCGACGAGATGACGCAGATGGCCATGGGCATGATGGGCTTCTGGGTCACGCACCCCAAGGCCAGGCACCCGCTCATCGACGAGGCGGACCGCGACTTCTGCTTCCTGCTCTCCGCCTACGACATCGATCCGGGCAGCTACACGCCGCGGATCATGACGATGCTGGACTTCAACCTGTGGACGTGGAACAGCCGCGTCTTCCCCGGCATCGACTCGCTCAACGTGCGCCAGGGTGACCGGGTGCGGCTGCGCATCGGCAACCTCACGATGACGAACCACCCGATGCACATCCACGGGCACGAGTTCGCCATCACCGGCACCGACGGCGGCCCCACGCCGCGCAGCACGCGCTGGCAGGAGGTCACGACCGACATCGGCGTGGGCCAGATGCGCCAGCTGGAGTTCATCGCCGACGAGGAGGGCGACTGGGCGTTCCACTGCCACAAGAGCCACCACACCATGAACGCCATGGGCCACAACGTGCCCACGATGATCGGCGTGGACCACAGCGGCGTGGCCAGGAAGATCAGCAAGCTCATCCCCGACTACATGGTCATGGGCGAACGCGGCATGGCCGACATGGGCGAGATGACCATGCCGCTGCCCGACAACACGGTGCCGATGATGACGGGCGAGGGACCGTTCGGCGGCGTCGAGATGGGCGGCATGTTCAGCGTCATCAAGGTGCGCCGCGACCAGAAGCCCGGCGACTACTCCGATCCGGGCTGGTTCAAGCACCCGGCAGGCACCGTGGCCTACGAGTGGACCGGCCAGCTCGCCGAGCCCGAGCGCTCCAGCGACGCCGGGCGCAGCGCCATGCCGCGCGCCGACAAGGGCACAGCGCCCACCGAGGTCCAGGTGCGCAAGCCCAGCGGCCATTCCGGCCACTGAGGACGCAGCACCCCTTTCCCGAATTCAGAAGTACCCCCCACATGAAACTGCATCAACTCACGTTTGCCCTGGCTGCCGGTCTCTTCGTCGCGGGCAGCGCCCTGGCGCATGAGGGCGACGGCCACGCCGCCCCGGCCACCACCACGGGCCACGTCCATGCCGACGGCCACGAGCACGGCCACGGCGACACCGACGCCATCGGCGTGGCGGGCCAACCCGACAAGGTCACGCGCACCGTCAACGTCGACATGACCGATGCCATGCGCTTCAACCCGTCGAGCGTGCGTGTCAGGCAAGGCGAGACCATCCGCTTCGTGGTGAAGAACTCGGGCCAGGTGAAGCACGAGTTCGTGCTCGGCACCGAAGCGGCCCTGAAGGAGCATTACGAGCTGATGAAGAAGTTCCCCGAGATGGAACACGCCGACCCCAACCAGATCACGGTCGCGCCCGGCCAGAGTGGCGAAGTGGTCTGGCAGTTCACCAAGGCGGGCCAGGTCGATTTCGCGTGCCTGCAGCCCGGCCACTATGACGCCGGCATGAAGGGCGCCGTGAAGGTGGCTGCCGGCAAGCCGGCCAAGTCCGCCCAGGCCAGCGGCGGCCATGCCGATCGCAAGCACTGATTCCGACAGGACGCTCCAAGGAGACGAACGATGATTACTCAACGCCGCCGACTGCTCGGCACGCTGGCATTGCTGCCCTTCGTGTCGCTCGTGCACGCGGCCAATGCGCCGCTGGTCGAGGTCTGGAAGAGCCCGACCTGCGGCTGCTGCAAGGACTGGATCGCGCACCTGCAGGCCAACGGCTTCCCAACCAAGGTCAACGAGACCGGCAACACCGCGATGCGCAGTCGCTTGGGGCTCGACGTGAAGTACGGCTCGTGTCACACGGCACTCGTCGGTGGTTACGCCCTTGAAGGTCACGTACCGGCGCGCGAGATCCAGCGCCTGCTCAAGGAGCGCCCCACGGCCATCGGACTGGCCGTGCCCGGCATGCCCGTGGGCTCGCCCGGCATGGACGGCCCGGACTACGGCGGCCAGAAGGACCCCTATGACGTGCTGCTGCTGCGCAAGGACGGCACGGCCGTCACCTACCAAACCTATCGCTGAAGAAGGGACTGATCCATGAAGAAGCTCATCCTCGCCGCGCTGCTGGGCGCTGCCGGCATCCTGCCCGCGGCTGCCCAGACGTCCGACGCCGATCACGCAGCGCACCATCCCGCCGCGGCCGCGTCGGCCGCCGCAGCCGCTGACCTGACTGACGGAGAGGTGCGGCGCATCGACAAGCCCAATGGCAAGGTCACTCTCAAGCACGGCGAGATCAAGAACCTGGACATGCCGGGCATGACCATGGTGTTCCAGGTCAAGGACGCCGCGATGCTCGACGCCGTCAAGGTGGGCGACAAGGTGCGCTTCCACGTCGAGAAGCAAGGCGGCGCCTTTGTCGTCACGCAGATGCAGACCGCCCAGTGACCGCCATCAGCGGCAAGTGGCCCTGAGCCCGCGTGCCCTGCATCGCTCGCGCGAAGCGAAGGAGCCTGCGGGGCCTTCGCTTCTCCTGGGTCACGAGGGAATGCTCCGGGCCTGGTTCGGGCGGCAAGGGCGCTTCACTCGCCAATATGCCTCTGAGCGGGGAACAGGTGTTGCCTCGCCAGTGGGCCGGATGACCGGCGCCTGGTCTGGAAAGGTCCATGCAAAGCCATGGAGCGCCGCTGCACCAGCGGCCGGGGAGGCTGATCAGGCCTGTGTGCGCTGCCGCATTGCCGGCGGCCTGCCTGTGTGGCTTTGTCGAAAGGTCTGATCCATGCAACCTCCTTCAATGGTTTCCTCGCTCGTGTCGCGTGCTGGCGTGGCCGCTGCCGCTTTGGCGCTGGCTCTGCCGTTTCCTGCCGTCCAGGCCCAGGAAAGCGGCCCAGGCCGCGGCCTCACGGCCACCTTCGAGGTCGATTTCCTGAAGTCGATGATCGACCACCACTACTCGGCGCTGCGCATGTCCGAGCTCGCGGCCGGGACCGACACGACGCGCAATCCCGAGCTGGGACGCTACGGCGAAGGCACGTCGCCCACGCCCGGCACCGCAGCCACGAGCCCCAAGGCGCTCTCGGGCAGCATTCGCTCCATGGCCCGCGAGGAGAACCGCGTGCAGCGCGAGGAGATCGGCAAGGCGCAGATGTTCCTGAGGACGTGGTACGGCCAGGCCCACGAGCCGCAGCTCACCGACATGGGGCGCCAGCAGATCCAGCTGCTGGAGTCCACGGCGGCCGGCGCCGAATTCGACCATACGTTCCTCGAAACCATGGCGCGGCACCACTACATGGCCGTGACCATGGCCACCGATTGCCTGGTGACCGCGGACGTCAAGCACGTCCCGCTGCAGCGCTACTGCAGCGGCATCCAGCACACGCAGATCAACGGCATCAGCGAGATGCGCGACATGCTGTGCAACCGGTTCAAGTTCTGCGACTACCAGCCGCTGCAGGGGCTGCGGGGCCGGCACACCGGCAGCGACGGCGAGCCGGGCGCCGGCGGCTGATCGACGGCGCTCACGCGCCGTGCCCCGTGCACGGACAGCCCATTGATGCCGGTCAATCAAGCCGGGGTGGGCTGCCGTAGCATCAAGGCGTCCATCCCACACGCCCGGCTTTACGCCCCCCTGCCATGCGCTTTGCGTTGCGGCCCCGCCTGAACCGCGTCATCGCCCGGCTGATGTGCTGGGTGCTGCTGTTGGGCTGGATGGCCGGTGCCGCCAACGCCTGCGTCCTGCAGGCGCCGGTGGCCGTCACGGGGGCGCACGCCGCCGCGCATGAGCACGCCGCGGGCGATGCCGGGCACCACCATCACCAAGACGCCGCTTCCGGCGCCGCCCACAGCGACGACGGGCAGGAGCACGAAGCCCTGCCCGGACAGCAGGCGTGCAAGAGCCTGTGCGACAGCGAGCAAAGCGCGGTCGCCAAGACCGGTGCGAGTGACGCGGCAGCAATGCTCCCACTGGGTGCTGTCATGACCGGCCATTGCCTGGTCCTGCCCGCTGCACTGGTGACGCGCGTGCCGCGTCCTGATGCCGCCACCCTGCCGGCGCCCCCGCCCATCCCCATCGCGTTCCTGCGGCTCACGATCTAGAGCCTGGTCTGTCGCCCGCCTGCCAGTGAGTGCGCCGCAAGGCCTGCTTCGCGGCGGGCTGCGCGCGCTGCTGCCGGCGCACCCCCAACGCACCGGCCAGCGCCCGCTGCGCATCTGATTCCCACACTTCAATCCACCTGGAGGACTTGCGCCATGGCACTTCGCCCCCTCGCTCTTGCCGCCATCCTGGCCGCGCTGTCGCTCGGCGTACACGCCCAGACCAGCCCGGAGGACCACGCCGCGCACCACCCTGACAGGGCTTCCGCGCCGGCCGCGGCTGCACCGGCGCCACGCGTGCCTGCTCCTGCCGCGGCGGCCAGCGCCAGTGCGGCAGGTGCCATGGGGATGATGGGCCAACCCGCCGGCATGGAGCAGCACATGAAAGCCATGCGCGAAATGCACGAAAAGATGGGCAAGGCGCGCACGCCAAAGGAGCGCGAGGCGCTCATGGCCGAGCACATGAAGCTCATGCAGGAAGGCATGGCCATGATGGACGGCATGAAAGGCATGGGTGGCACGGCACCCCAGGGTGCCGCCGCACCGGCCTCGGCTGCGCCTGCGGCGCGCATGCAGGCGCTGGAGCAGCGCATGGACATGATGCAGTCGATGATGCAGATGATGATGGACCGCATGCCGGCCCCTGCAACCAAGCCCTGAAGCCTGCCGCCGCACGTCGCCAACAAGGTAGCGGCGTGCGGTCGCCAGGGCCTTGACCTTCCCACGATGGGAGGGTCTAAGTTTCACCTGCAGCCGGCTCGCTGAGCCGGCGTCCAAGAAGGAGCCTGGACCATGGAAACCTCCCATCACCACGACACGTCAAGCGTCGGTCAGGGCAGCGGCACGCGGCGCAGCCCGTGGACCGTGGTCATCGTCATGCTGCTGCTCATCGGCGGCTTCTACCTGCTGCGCGAGCACTGGGGCCACGTCGCGGGGTTGTGGCCGTACCTGCTGCTGCTGGGGTGCCCGCTGATGCACCTGTTCGGCCACGGTGGTCACGGCCATGGCGGCCACGGCCACCACCAGGGGAGCTCGAACAGTGCCAACGCCTCGTCGCCCGACGGCAAGTGGTGATGCCATGGATGAGCCTGTCCACCACCACACCCACGCTGGCCACGGTGCTGCACCGGGTGCCGGGCAGGGCCATGGCCATGAGCACCATCACCACGGCGCGCAGGATGCCCTGAAGGACCCGGTGTGCGGCATGGCCGTGACCGAGGCCTCTGCGCACCACCTGGAGCATGCTGGCCGGCCCTACTGGTTCTGCAGCATCCGCTGCAAGGACAAGTTCGCCGCCGAGCCTCAGCGCTATGCCGTCGAAGCTCCGGCGCCTGCCCTTGCCCCGACCGACCCGGCGCCCGCGGGCACGATCTACACCTGCCCGATGCACCCGGAAATCAGGCAGGACCGCCCGGGCAACTGTCCCAAGTGCGGCATGGCGCTGGAGCCACTGCTGCCCGACCTCGACGCCGAAGAGCGCAACCCGGAGCTGGAGGACTTCACTCGCCGCTTCTGGTGGACGCTGCCGCTGACGGTGGTCGTGACGCTGCTGGCCATGGTCGGGCACCGCCTGGGCCTCTTTGACATGGCCACCCAGAGCTGGATCGAGCTGGCGTTGTCGGCCCCGGTAGTGCTGTGGGCGGGCTGGCCTTTCTTCGTGCGCTGGGCGCAGTCGCTGGTGAACCGCAGCCCCAACATGTGGACGCTCATCGGCACGGGCACCGGCGCCGCGTTCCTCTACAGCCTCGTGGCCACCGTGGCGCCGCAAGTCTTTCCCGAATCCTTCTTCGCCATGGGGCGTGTCGCGGTGTACTACGAGGCCGCGGCCGTGATCATCTCGCTGACCCTGTTGGGCCAGATGCTGGAGCTGCGCGCGCGCTCGCAGACCTCGGCCGCCATCAAGTCGCTGCTGGGCCTGGCGCCCAAGACGGCGCGGCGCATCCGCCCCGACGGCGGCGAGGAGGACGTGCCGCTGACACACGTGCACGTGGGCGACCTGCTGCGCGTGCGCCCGGGCGAGAAGGTGCCGGTGGACGGCGCCGTCGTCGAAGGCGCCAGCGCCGTGGACGAGTCCATGCTCACCGGCGAGCCCGTGCCCGTGAGCAAGCGCGCCGGCGACAAGCTCATTGGCGCCACGCTCAACACCAGCGGGGCCCTCGTGATGCGCTCCGAGCGGGTGGGCGCGCAGACCATGCTGTCGCAGATCGTGCAGATGGTGGCGCAGGCGCAGCGCTCCAAGGCGCCGATGCAGCGCATGGCCGACCAGGTCGCCGGTTGGTTCGTCATGGTGGTGGTGGGCATTGCGCTGCTGACCTTCTTCGCCTGGGGGCTGTTCGGGCCCGAGCCGGGCTGGGTGTTCGGCTTCATCAACGCGGTGGCCGTGCTGATCATTGCCTGCCCGTGTGCACTGGGCCTGGCCACGCCCATGTCGATCATGGTCGCCACGGGCAAGGCCGCCACGCGCGGCGTGCTGTTCCGCGACGCCGCGGCCATCGAGCGGCTGCGTGACGTGGACACGCTCATCGTGGACAAGACGGGCACGCTCACCGAAGGCAAGCCGGCGTTTGAGCGTGCCGTGCCGGCGCCGGGCTGGGACGCCGACGAGGTGCTGCGCCTGGCCGCGAGCCTGGACCAGGGCAGCGAGCACCCGCTGGCCGACGCCATCGTGGCCGCCGCGCGGCAGCGGGGCCTGGCGCTGGACAAGCCCGAGGAGTTCGAGTCGGGCAGCGGCATCGGCGTGCGCGGGCGCGTGGCCGGCCGTGCGCTGGCGCTGGGCAACACCGCGCTGATGCAGCAGCTGGGCGTGGCGGTGGAGCCGCTGGTGCCGCAGGCGGAAGGGCTGCGTGCCGAGGGTGCGAGCGTCATACACCTGGCCGTGGACGGGCAGCTCGCCGGGCTGCTGGCCGTCGCGGACCCGGTCAAGGCCAGCACGCCCGAGGCGCTGAAGACGCTGCGCGAAGCGGGCCTGCGCGTGATCATGGCCACGGGCGACGGCGTGACCACCGCCCGCGCGGTAGGCGCGCGCCTGGGCATTGACGAGGTGCACGGCGAGGTGAAGCCCGCCGACAAGCTGGCGCTGGTGGACGGCCTGCAGCGCCAGGGCAAGGTGGTGGCGATGGCCGGCGACGGCATCAACGACGCGCCGGCGCTGGCCAAGGCCGACGTGGGCCTGGCCATGGGCACGGGCACCGACGTGGCGATGAACAGCGCCGCCGTCACGCTGGTCAAGGGCGACCTGCGCGGCATTGCGCAGGCGCGCGTGATCTCGCAGGCGACGATTGCCAACATGAAGCAGAACCTGGGCTTCGCCTTCGTCTACAACGCGCTGGGCGTGCCGCTGGCCGCCGGGCTGCTGTACCCGTTCACCGGCTGGCTGCTGTCGCCCATGATCGCCGCGCTGGCCATGAGCCTGAGCTCGGTGTCGGTGGTGGGCAATGCGCTGCGGTTGCGGGGCAGCAAGGTGTGACGTGGCCCAGCCGCTGCGCCTGCGGCACCGCACCGAGGTGCTGGTCAACGCCGACGCACAGCGGCTCTTCGAGCATCTCGACGACCCGCGCCGGCTGTCCGCCCACATGGGCAAGCCCTCGGCCATGATGGCCGGCGCCGCGATGGCCCTGACCACGGATGCTGGCGGCGGGCGCTCCATCGGCTCGGTCTACCGCCTGCACGGCAAGGTGCTCGGCCTGAATCTCGACGTGAGCTCACGGGTCGAGGAGCGCGCACCGCCGCTGCGCAAGACTTGGCACACGGTGGGCGAGCCGCGGCTGCTCGTCGTGGGCCGCTACCGCATGGGCTTTGACATCGCGCCGCTGGAGCGCGGCTGCCGGCTGGGCGTCTTCATCGAATACGCCTGGCCCGAGAGCCGCCCCTGGTTGGGGAGGATCTTCGGCGCGGCATACGCGCGCTGGTGCACCCGGCGCATGGCCATTGATGCTAGAGCGGCTTTTCCTTGAGAAGTGCGTTGCTGGCGGTGTTTACGGCGTCACCGCGCTTGTGACCGGCACCTGAAACACCGGATCGGCCCCCACGCGGGCCAGCACGGTATCCAGCATTGCCCGGTCCACCGTCTCCTTCTCCAGCAGCAGTTTCGCCAACGCTTCCAGTTGCTCGCGGTGCGTCTGCAGCGTGGCCGTCACGCGCTGCTTGGCCTCGTCCAGCAGCTGTCGCACCTCGGCGTCGATGGCCTCGGCGGTGCGCTCGCTGCAGTCGCGTTGCTCCCCACCGCCCGGCACGGCCAGGAAGGCCGAGCGCGGTGCGGTCTCCCAGGTCGCCAGCCCCAGCGTCTGGCTCATGCCGTACTGCGTGACCATGTGCCGCGCCATGTCGGTGGCGCGCTGCAGGTCGTTGGCTGCGCCCGTGGAGATGTCGTTGAAGACGATCTCCTCCGCCACGCGCCCGCCCAGCAGCACGTCCAGCCGGTCCAGCAGCTCGCTCCTGCGCAGCAGATAGCGGTCCTCGGTGGGTGACTGCTGGGTGTAGCCCAGGGCCGCGATGCCGCGCGGGATGATGGAGATCTTGGCCACCCGGTCAGCCGTGGCCCGGTGCTCGGCCACCAACGCGTGGCCGGCCTCGTGGTACGCCACGAAGCGGCGCTCTTCGGGGTTCATGACGCGGTTGCGCTTCTCCAGCCCGGCCACGATGCGGTCCAGCGCCTGCTCGAAGTCATCCATGTCCACGGCGTCCTTGCCGAGCTTGGCCGCGCGCAGCGTGGCCTCGTTGACCAGGTTGGCCAGGTCCGCGCCCGCAAAGCCGGGCGTGCGCGCGGCGACGGCGTCCAGGTCCACGCCGGGTGCGAGCTTCACGCTCTTCACGTGCACATCCAGGATCTGGCGCCGGCCCTTGCGGTCGGGCTTGTCGATGGACACGTGCCTGTCGAAGCGTCCCGGGCGCAGCAGCGCCGGGTCCAGGATCTCGGGCCTGTTGGTCGCGGCCATGATGATGACGCCGCGGTTGCCGTCGAAGCCGTCCATCTCCACGAGCAGCTGGTTGAGGGTCTGCTCGTGCTCCTCGTGCCCGCCGCCGAAGCCGCCCAGCCCGCGCGCCTTGCCCAGGGCATCGAGCTCGTCAATGAAGACGATGCACGGCGCCTTGGCCGCGGCCTGCTCGAACAGGTCGCGCACGCGTGCCGCGCCCACGCCGACAAACATCTCCACGAACTCCGAGCCGCTGAGCGAGAGGAACGGCACGCGGGCCTCGCCCGCCACCGCCTTGGCCAGCAGCGTCTTGCCGGTGCCGGGCGCGCCCACGATCAGCACGCCCTTGGGAATCTTGCCGCCCAGGCGCTTGTAGCGCTCCGGGCTCTGCAGGAACTCCACCACCTCCATCAGCTCCTCGCGCGCCTCGTCGATGCCGGCCACGTCCTTGAAGGTCACGCCGGTTTCCTGTTGCATGTAGACCTTGGCCTTGCTCTTGCCGATGGACATCAGCCCGCCCGCGCCGCCGGCGCCGCCCATGCGCTTCATGAGCAGCCACCAGATGCCGAAGAACACCAGCGCCGGCGCCACCCAGGACAGCAGCATCGCGAACAGCTTGCTCTCGCGCACGCTGCCGTAGCGCACCTTGGCCGCGTCCAGGGCTGGCACCAGGCCGGGGTCGTCGATCAGCACGGTGGCGAAGCGGTGCTCGCCGCCCGCGGCCTTGAGCCGGTCCACCTTCTCCTTGGGCAGCACCTGCTCCAGCCCGTCGGTCTTGAGCGTGCCCGTGGCCATGCCGTCGGCAATCACGAGGTCCTGCAACTGCCCGCCGGCCACGGCCTGCTTGAACTCGCTGTAGCTCAGCGTGAGCGTGTGCCCCTGGCCGAGGTAGTCCTGCAGCAGCGTGATCAGGAACAGGGCGAGAAGCACGTACCAGAGCGAGAAGGTCTGTTTCTTGTCCATCGAAGCCATGCTTGGGTCTTGGTTGTCTGAAGGAGCGGGCCTGCGCCTTTGCCGGGCAGGTCTGGTGTGGGTCGTCGTGGTTCCTGGGGCGCGGGGCTTTCAGCAGCAGCCGCCGCCGTGGCCGCCATGCCGGTGCGCGGTGCCGGGCCCGTGGCGGCCGGCGCCGCCGCGCAGGTAGCGTTCGGGGTCGGACTGGAAGCGCTCCAGCGTCTCGCGCGAGGCGAAGTGGTAGACGCGCCCGCCGTGCTGAGCCGTCAAGGTGCCGTCGCCTGCTGCGGGCTCGCCGCTGACCGGGTCGGTGGACGACCAGTCCACTCCCGGGCTGGCCTGGGGATGCGGGCGGGGTGCGGCGAAGCCTCGACCCACACCGGCGCGTCGCAGCAGGAAGACCAGGGCGCCCAGCACCAGCAAGGCGACGAGCCAGTTGTCGTTGAGCCATTGCATGGCACTCTCCTTTGTCGATAGGGTGGCACGCGCTGTGTGCAGCGTACCGGTGCGGCCTCCACGGGCCCTGTCATGGCCGCGCTCCGGCAAGCCTGTTCGGGTGCTGACTCAGGTGCAGGCACACCACGATGCTGAGGAGGGCGGCGAAGAAACACCAGACGGAGATGAACCAGCGGGCGTAGGCCACGTAGGCCAGGACCGAGGAGGCGAATGCCAGCGCGCCGAACAAGCGCACCCGGCCGTGGCTCGACAGCAGCAGGCTCAGCGTCGTGGCGGCCAGGTACAGCGCCATCACGGCCGGGATGTAGAGGTGGGGCGCGTCGTACTCGATGTGCCGCCCGATCGGGCGTGCCACGATGCCGTCGCTCACCAGCGTGGCCAGCAGGTACAGCCCCACGCTCAGACCCACCGCCACCGCGGCACCCAAGGCTTTGCGCCGGGTGGCTGTGCGCTCCAGCAGCCAGCCGGCCACGGGGACGTAGATGGGCCACAGCACGTGCGAGAACAGCGAGTACAGCATCGCGGCCGCCGTGTTGAGCCGCTCCAGCGCCGGATCGAAGGTGAGCCACACCACGCCCTCGGTCAGTTGCTGGATCGCGAACAGCAGCGGTATGGCGGCGTAGGCGAGTTCCGAGCGATGCCGAACCCTGCGCAGCGTCATCACGCCGACACCGGCCAGGAAGGTGCCGGCTGCAAGGCTTGCGGTCGCCGAAAAGCACATGTCACCCCACCTGGACAGCGCGGTGTTCGCACCCGGTGCTTGCACTCATGGCGGGAACCTGTCGTCGTCCGGGCCGTCGTGCTCGCAGGCGCGCGTGTTCAGGTACAGCAGCAGCACGCAGGCGCCCACCAGCGCGTGCAGCACCCAGCCCAGGACGTGAGCGCGGTGCTCGCTCCAGAGCAGGAACAGCGCGATGACCATGAAGGCGGCAAAGATCCAGCGGCTCCAGGAACGGAAGGCCGGCTGCGGGGGCGGGGCTTGCGACTTGTCCATGAAGGGGTCTCCTGTGGAGCGAAGAATCAGGGGAAGCGGTTGGCGCGGCAGTTTTGCGGTCAGGGCTCAAGCGCCGAGATCCACGCTGCGGCCCAGCAGTGGCACGCTGGCCGACCAGCCCAGCTCATGGCTGATGCGCTGGCGCAGCGCGTCCGCGGCCGCCGGTTCGCCGTGCGTGACGAACACGCGCTGCGGCGGCCATGGCGCCGTGGCGAGCCACTGCACCAGCTGCGCCGCGTCCGCATGGGCCGACATGCCTTCGAGCGACGCCACTTCCGCGCGCACCGGCACGTCCTGGCCGAAGACGCGCAGCGTGCGCTCGCCCCCAGCAGCCGCGCGCCGCGCGTGCCGCCCGCCTGGTAGCCCACCAGCACGACGGTGTTGCGGGGGTCGGGCAGCCGCTGGCGCAGGTGGTGCAGCACGCGTCCGCCCGTGGCCATGCCGCTGGCCGAGACGATCACGGCCGGAAAGCGCGAGCGGCTCACGGCGCGGGACTCGTCAGCCGTGCGCACCATCTGCGCCACGCCGCACATGCCGGCGCACTCCTGCGCGGAGAGACGGTGCTCGGCGCGGTGCCGGTGGTAGATCTCCGTCATGTCGATGGCCATCGGGCTGTCGAGAAACACCGGCAGGTCCGGTATCGCGCCGCGCTGCTTGAGCCGGTAGAGCATGTACAGCAGCGTCTGGGCACGGCCCACCGCGAAGGCCGGCACGACCACGGTGCCGCCGCGCGCGGCCGTGTACGAGATCACCTCGCCCAGCGCGGCCTCGGCATCCTGGGTGGGATGCAGCCGGTCGCCGTAGGTGGACTCCACGACGATCCAGTGCGCCGGCGTCACGGGTGCGGGCGCGCGCATGAGCAGATCGTCCGGGCGCCCCACGTCGCCCGAGAACAGCAGGGTCTGGCCTTCGACGTCCAGGGCCATGGACGCCGCGCCCAGGATGTGGCCGGCGCGGTGGAAAGTGGCCTTCACGCCCGGCACGACCTGGGCCGGCGTGTCGAAGGGCAGGTGCGCCAAGCGGCGCAGCGCCAGCAGGGCGTCGTCCTCGGTGTAGAGCGGCTGCGCCGGCTCGTGCCGCGAGGTGTGGTGCCGGTTGGCGAAGGCCGCGTCCTCCTCCTGGGTGCGCCCGCTGTCGGGCAGCAGCAACGTGCACAGCTCGATCGTGGGCGGCGTGGCCAGCACCATGCCCCTGAAACCCTGGCGCACCAGCAGTGGCAGCGTGCCCGAGTGGTCCAGGTGCGCGTGCGTGAGCAGCACCGCGTCGATGTCGTGGGCGTCGAAAGGCAGCAGCTCCCAGTTCATCTCGCGCAGCGCCTTCCAGCCCTGGAACAGGCCGCAGTCGATGAGCAGCTTGTGGCCGCGGTGTTCGAGCAGGTACTTCGAGCCGGTCACGGTGCCGGCTGCGCCCAGGAAGGTCAGCTTCATGGTCGTCACCCTTTGCGGTTTCACGCGCCGTGGCGGTGCTGCGTATCAGGCCCTGGTCGCCCCAGCCGCGGGAAGAAGCGCGGCGTGCGTGCCGCGTAGCGTGCCCACTCGCTGCCAAAGGCCCGCTCGGACTCGCGCTCCTCGGCCAGCGACAGCCGCACGTACATGAACACCAGGATGGGGAACATGGTGAGCGTCAGGATCGTGGGCCACTGCAGCAGGAAGCCGAACATGATCAGCACGAAGGCGACGTACTGCGGGTGGCGCACCCGCGCGTAGGGCCCTGACGAGGCCATCGTGCCGCGGCGCTGGTTGGCCCACAGCACCCGCCACGCCGCGGACAGCAGCCAGAAGCCGCCGCCGATGAAGACGGTGCTCAGCACGTGGAACGGACCCCAGTGCGGATTGGCCCGCCAGCCGAACATCACCTCCAGCAGGTGCCCGGCATCGTGCGAGAGGAAGTCCACGCCGGGGAAGCGCGAGCCCAGCCATCCCGAGAGCAGGTAGATGGTCAGCGGGTAGCCGTACATCTCGGCGAACAGCGCCACCAGGAAAGCTGAGAAGGCGCTGAAGGAGCGCCAGTCGCGCCGGCTCTGCGGCTTGGCAAAGCTGAAAGCGAAGATGATGAAAACCAGCGAGTTCACCACCACCAGGCCCCACAGGCCGTAGGAGGGGACGGAAGAATGGTCCATGAGCTTTCTCCGAAAGAGATGCCGCGGTCAGCTGCAGTTGGGTGAGGACTCAACCGGGATGGCTGCATCCGTGTTCCTGATTGCCGCAGGGTGGGCAAGCGCGCGGCAGTCGTCTTGAGCAATGTCAAGCCGTCCCGCCGCTTGTCCCAGCGGCGCGGGCGCGTGCAGCAGCTCGAACGAGGCTTCCACCCAGCGGTCGCGCAGCACCCGCCAGGCCGTGATGCCGTGCTCCACGGCAGCGCTGGCCGCACGCTCCAGCTGGAACCAAGGATTCGACGCCCGCGCAGTGTCCTGGGCTCCGGCAGCTTCGAGCGCCTGCCTGGCCGCTGGCAGCACGGCCAGGATGGGCTGCACCTGCTCGGACCAGCCCCGTACCCTGGTGCGCATCGGGTGCCACTGCTGCTGCAGCCGCGCGCCTTGCGGCGTCACCCACAGCCGCACCAGCGGCGACACCCAGGCCGTGTAGAGATCGTCCAGCTCGTTCGACAGCCGGCTCACGCGTTCGAAGCCGGGTCCCGGCGGCTCGAAAGGAAGGTCTTCGATTCGGCGTGGAAGGAACGCGGCGCCGGGCGCCGCGCCTTCAGATGCCGCATCGGTCAGCCGCATCTCGTAAAGCCCGGGCGGCCGCGACTCAATCGCTGCGGCATGGTGCAGGATTGCCCGGTGCTCACGCCGCGCCACGTCGGCCGAGACGAAGATCCCCAAGTGGCCGACGTCCTGGTGCAGCAGGTAGACGATGCGCTGCCCGGCCTCGACCAGCGCCTGTGTCGAGGGGTAGACCGCCTGCAGCCAGCCCAGCGCCTGGTGCGGCGGGGTGATGTTGTCGCCGTGGGAGCTGAAGATGACCAGCGGCGTGTGCACGTGCGCGAGGTTGGCGTGGCAGTGGCCATCGATCACCACTTCGCCGCTCTGCAGCCGGTTGCCAATGAAGAGCTCGCGCACGATGGCCAGGATCTCCTCGCGGCCCAGGAAGTAGAAGGCGTTCCACCAGCGCTCGAATTCGAGAAAGCGGTCGTGCTCGGCAGCGGGATCGGCGAACAGTCCGTCGTACTTCTTCCAGAGCCCTTCCGGGCGCAGCAACTCGAAGTTCTGCACCAGCCACGCACCGTCGAAGCGGCCGGCGCCAAGGTCAGCCAGCCAGTGCGCGGACCACGCACCGCCGGTGATGGCGCCGGACAGCCGCATCGGGTTGACATCGGGCTCCCCGGCCCAGTACGACAGCGGCGAGCCATTGAGCACCGCCAATCCGGCGCGGTGGTTGCAGTGCGACAGTGCCATCGTCGCAGCCCAGCCGCCCTGGCAGTTGCCGTAGACGATGGGCTCAGTGCTGGGATGGCGCCGGGCTACGAAGTCGATGAAGCGGGCCAGGGTCTGGACCACGGCGCCCATGGTCTGCCCTTCGAGCGGCTCGGGATCAAAGACGACGAAGTAGACGGGGTGGCCCTCGACCAAAGCCATGCCGACTTCCGAGTCGCGCCGAAAGCCGCCGATGCCCGGGCCGTGGCCGGCACGCGGCTCCACCACGACAACGGGTGCGGCATCAGGGCGGACGAAGCGTTCCAGGTGGTCACTCCCACAGCGGGTAATGCGCAGCAGGCGGTAGTTGCTTGGCGGCGAGCCGTCCCGGCCGTCAGCCACCTGCTCGGCGTCAAAATGCAGCAGCGGCGGCATGCCCGCCGCCTCGTGCTCGCGCATGCGCGCGGCTCGCTCGCGCAGCGTGTCCATCGTTGCCACCGCACGCCAGGCCGCGTCGGACCAGTAGCGCGCCAGGGCCGGCATGGCGGCGGGCAAGGTCCTCGCCACGGCAAGTCCGTGACCAGAAAACATCGCATCGGGGGGCATGGCAGGCACTCCTCGGGAACCAGGGGCTGGGGAAGGCTGCCTATGGGGGGCAGCTTCCCGTCATGAAGTCCTGGCGGGCACGGCGCCGGACCACGCAGGTGGGTCCGGGACGCCGGGACCGCCAGCAGCGCGCCGGGCCTTACTGGTTCTTGTGGAACTTGGCGTGGTCGTGCTTGCCCGCTGCGGTCTTGGACTTGGCCGGCGCGGACGCCTTGTCGGACGTGGCCTGGGCGCAGCCCATCGACTTGGACGACGGCATGTTGCGATCGGCCCCGTGGTCGTGGCGCGACATCATCTTGGAGCAGTCCTGCGGCATCGAGGCGGACATGGCCGGCGCGGGTGCAGCGTCGGACGGCGCTGCCTGGGCAAGAGCAGCCGTGGCAGCGAGGGTGATGGCGGCGGCGGCGCAGAGTTGGCGGACAAGGGTCATGGATTTCTCCCGGTGAAATGGAGTAGGGAACGGACTGCAGGGACTGCAACGCTCGGTCGAGCCGTACCTGTTGCCGACGGCAACAGGCTCATGGCAGGACACAGCGGAAAAGGCACGGGTGCGGTCGCAGGCAGCGCGAGCTGCCGCGGACACGGCCGCGCTACAAGGCCAACCGCAGGAACGCGATCGGTATGGGAGGCGCACCCGTGCTGTCGGGTGGCAATGCAGTCGAGCGCACGCGTACGGCCAGCGGCGCGGGGATCACCAGGGAAACCAGGACGGCGGGCAGCCAAGCCAGGCTGGCCGCATCGAGCGTGGGCTGCCAGGCCGAGGCAGCCACAGCCACCGCATCACAGAAGTCCAGGCAGTTGGCCTGGGCGGCGTCCGCGCCGTCGTCGTGATCAGGGTCGTCGCCATGATGGTGGTGCCCGGACACGCTCACGTGCTCCACGATCGCGCCGGCACCCTCGGCAGAAAGCCGCACGGCGCAGGCGTTGGCCATGCTCATCACGATGCCGAAAAGCCACGCCGACAGCACCAGGGCTGTCCAGCGGCGCAGCTGTCGGCGGTGAAGGGGCATGGCGTGGAGGGTGCGAGCAAGACGTGTTTGCGCACCAGCATAGACACCACCTCCTGACCATGGTTGACGGGGATCAACCCGGAGCCGGCACCTGCATACAGCCCGCAGAGACACGCACCAGTGGCGGCGCTCGCGCGCAGTGTCTTGGCCGCGGCTCGCGTGCATCCCGGGCGATGCCGCAGCTTGCCCAGGCCGCTCGGCGCAGCGGTCTTGACCTTGCCATGATGTCAAGGCCGCGACTGGCTGCCACCCCTCATCCGCAGCAACCATGAACACCGCCACCATCACTGCAACGACCCCGCCTGCAACGCCATGGGAGTTGCCCATCGAAAGCACATGACCTGCGCCTGCTGTATCGCCTGCGTGGAGTGGGCGCTCAAGCGTGTGCCGGGCGTGTTTGATGCCCATGTCAACCAGTGTTGGCGGCGGTCAGGAAGCGCGCTTTTCCGGCGGTGACGACGCGTTTTTCGGCGGCCAGCTGTGCGCCGGCTGCGCATTGGCTTGG
Source organism: Azohydromonas lata (assembly GCF_034427735.1). Taxonomy (NCBI): domain Bacteria; kingdom Pseudomonadati; phylum Pseudomonadota; class Betaproteobacteria; order Burkholderiales; family Sphaerotilaceae; genus Azohydromonas; species Azohydromonas lata. The sequence continues at coordinate 98,907 of NZ_JAXOJX010000003.1, read as the reverse complement.
CGCGGCGGATGGGTGGCCGTGAGGGGCGGCCGCAGCCTTGAAGGCGATCGGCTCAGAGGGCGGCGCGCTGGTGAAGGTCGGCTATGTCGCAGCGGCGGCGTCGTGCAGAGCGCTGAGCCGTGCGTTGACCGTGCCAAGTTCAGCAAGGTGACTCTCTTGGCAGGCGGTCAGCTGCAGCCGCTCGGCGTCACCAGCGGCGACCATGCGGTTCCCAAGCGCTGTCTCGATGGCCAGAAGTTCGTGCTCCAGCCAAGCGCAGCGGGCATTCATGGCCAACCGACCGTCCCTGTCCATGCAAGGCAGTTTGGCCGCAGGCATAGCACCGAGGGGGACGGGTATCGCGCTGACAATGGGCTGGCGCATTGCACAGGGCGCCTGGGGGTTGGCTGGGGGCGCCGCGCCGCAAGAAGACGCAACGGCCCTCAGAACGGCTCGTGCAGGTCGGGGGACACGCAGGGCTGCTGCGTTACGCGGCCTTCCCGCACCGCCCGCTGGATCTCAGCTCCGTAGGCAGCCCAGAGCTGGTCGCGCAGCATGTCCAACACCTCGAACACTGCCCGTGCCTGCTCCGGCGTCCAGTGCCTCTCCATCGTGAGCGCCAGACGCACGCAGCGCCTTGAAGCAGCTCAGGCTTTGCATGCGCCGGCCTCGTACCAGCCCTTGCTCTGGTTGACGATGCGCACCACCAGCAGCATCACCGGCACCTCGATGAGCACGCCCACCACGGTGGCCAGCGCCGCGCCGGACTCGAAGCCAAAGAGGCTGATCGCCGCGGCCACGGCCAGCTCGAAGAAGTTGCTCGCCCCGATCAGCGCCGACGGGCAGGCCACGCTGTGCGACTCGCCGAGCTTCCGGTTGAGCCAGTAGGCCAGCGCCGAGTTGAAGAAGACCTGGATCAGGATCGGCACCGCGAGCATCGCGATGACCAGCGGCTGCTTGAGGATCGCCTCGCCCTGGAAGGCGAACAGCAGCACGAGCGTGGCCAGCAGCGCCGTGATGGACCAAGGGCCGATCTTCGCCAGCGTCGCGTCGAAGGCGGCCTGGCCCTTCCTGAGCAGCGCCCGGCGCCAGAGCTGCGCTGCGATCACCGGGATCACGATGTAGAGCACCACCGACGTGATGAGCGTGTCCCAGGGCACCGTGATGGCCGAGAGGCCCAGCAGCAGCGCCACGATGGGCGCGAAGGCGAACACCATGATGGTGTCGTTGAGGGCGACCTGCGACAGCGTGAACAGCGCGTGCCCGTTGGTGAGCCGGCTCCACACGAACACCATGGCCGTGCAGGGTGCGGCGGCCAGCAGGATGAGGCCTGCCACGTAGCTGTCGAGCTGGTCCGCGGGCAGGTACGGCGCGAAGACCTGGCGCACGAAGATCCAGCCCAGCAACGCCATCGAGAACGGCTTGACGGCCCAGTTGACGAACAGCGTCACGCCGATGCCCCTCCAGTGGCCGCGCACCTGGTGGAGTGCGCCGAAGTCCACCTTCAGCAGCATCGGGATGATCATCACCCAGATCAGCAGCCCCACCGGCAGGTTCACCCGGGCCACTTCCATGCGGCCGATGGCCTGGACCGGGCCGGGCAGCATCTGGCCCAGCGCGATGCCGGCAACGATGCACAGGAAGACCCAGACGGTCAGGTAGCGCTCGAAGACGCTCATGGGCGCCGGAGCGGCGGCGCGGGCGGTCAGCGTGGTGTTCATGGATATGCCTCGCGCGCTTTCAGCTGCGGCCGATCTCGGCAAGCGCCACCTGCAGCGCGGCACGGTCCATGGTCCCCAGCGGCAGCGCGAGCAGCTGCAGCATGCGGTAGCCGATGGCCTGGCGCGTGAGCTCGAAGGCGCGACGTTTCCCCTCGTCGCCGCCCTCGGCGTTGGACGGGTCAGGGTAGCCCCAGTGCACCTTCACCGGCTGCCCGTTGCCGCCGAAGAACACCGGGCAGGACTCCGCCGCGGCGCTGTCGCACACCGTGATGACGATGGACAGGGGCGGCGCGCCGTCGGCCGAGAACTCGTCCCAGCTCTTGCTGCGGTAGCCGCCGGTTTCCACGCCGGCGTTGTGCAGCGCCTCCAGGGCGAACGGGTTGATGCGCCCGCTGGGTGCGCTGCCCGCGCTGTGGGCGCGCACGTCACGGCCCAGCCTAGCCGCGAGGTGGTTGAGCATCCCTTCGCTGAGCACGCTGCGCGCGGAGTTGTGGGTACAGAGGATCAGGACGTGAATGGTCATGGCTGCAGGCCCGGCGCTTCCCGGGTGCGTGGAGTCAGTCAAGGGAGATGCCCCGCCAAGGATCCCGGCGGGCTGGAGGATCAGGCGGCGCCGGTCTTGCCGATGCGCTCGATCTCGCGTTGCAGCGACATGCCCGCCAGCGTCTGCAGCGGCAGGGCCAGCATCAGCTCAATGCGGCGCTTGAGCACCAGCGCGGCATCCATGTAGGCGCGCTGCCGCTGCTCGGGCGTGCCTTCGACAGCGGCGGGGTCGGCCACGCCCCAGTGCGCCGTCATCGGCTGGCCCGGCCATAGAGGGCACAGCTCGCCGGCAGCCTTGTCGCAGACCGTGAAGACGAAGTCCATCTGCGGCGCTCCGGGCACGGCGAACTCGTCCCAGGACTTGCTGCTGAAGCCGTCCGTGGGGATGTGCCACTGGCGCAGCGTCTGCAGGGCCAGCGGCCGGATCTCGCCGGCGGGATGGCTGCCGGCCGAGTACGCCTTGAAGCGGCCGCGGCCCAGGTGGTTCATCAGGCCCTCGGCCATGATCGAGCGCGCGGAGTTGCCGGTGCAGATGAAGAGGACGTTGCGGACCTTGTCGCTCATGGTCGCCACCTTCAGCAGCAGGAGGTCGAGGACTTCACCGGGATGCCCAGCGGCTTGCCGCGCGGCGTGCAGCACGCGGCGGGTTCCGGCTCGGCGGCTGGCGTCTGGGCCGGCGTGCAGCAGGCTGCTGCAGCAGCGGCCTCGCCCTCGCGGAACACGGGGATGTTGCCCAGCGTGTGGAAGTGCTCCCAGGCGATGCCCTGCGGGTCCGTGATCCAGTGCTTTTCGCTGCGCGCATAGCAGCAGGTCGTAGCACCTTCATCGAGCAGCGCCATGTCGGCGGCCTGCGCGCGCTCCTTCATGGCGGCCAGCTCCGCCGGGTCGTCGGTCTGAATGCCCAGGTGGTCGATGCCGCTGGCTTGGCCGCGCGTGGAGATGGCGAAGTTCACGGCCGGGTCGTCGAGCATCCACTTGGCGTAGTCGCTCTCCACGCGCGCGGGCTCGGCGGCGAAGAGTCTGGAGTAGAAGGCGATGCTCTTGGCCAGATCATCGACGTGCAGGTGGACGTGGAAGCGCTTCATCGCGGGTCTCCTTTGAAGGGCTGGGTCAGCAGTCGGTACAGGGCTTGGCCGCGGGCAGGCAAGCCACGCCCTGGCAGCAGTTCTCGGTGAGGTAGGCCAGCAGCGCGTTCATCTGTTCGAACGCGGCGCGGTAGATGAGGTTGCGGCTCTCGCGCTCCTGCGTCACCAGGCCCGCGTTGGCCAGCTCCTTGAGGTGGAACGACAGCGTGGACGCCGGCAGTCCCAGCGCCTCGGCCATGGCGCCGGGCGTCAGGCCCTGCTCGCCGGCCACCACGAGGGCGCGAAACGCCTGCAGCCGCGCCGGCTGGGCCAGCGCGGCGAGCGATCGAACAACATCTTTCTCTTCCATGATTCCACTTTACTGGAATCATGACAAAAAACCAAGTGCCGTGGTGCAACTCCAGTCGCTGAGCGCGAGGTGGGATCAGCCGGCGTAGGTCGGCCAGGCCGCTCGCGACAGCGGTTTTCCACAATCGCGACGCCGCATGCAGTTATCCACAGAAGGGAGCCTTGCGGGAACAAAAAAGCGCGCCATCACCGCCGGAAAAGCGCACTTCCTGACCGCCGTTCACAAACCAGGCCAGCGTGGCGGGCAATGCGCTGCTGCTGCGGCGCTGGAGGGAGTTGCGCGCCTGAGCATCGATTGATCTGCAGGGCATCGCCGCAGTCACCGCCTCTTACCATTCCCGGCCTTACAAGACGCACAAGACCTGGACTCCCGCGATGCACGACACCCTGGCGATCCTCATCGAGCACTGGAAAGCCGATCCCCACAGCACCTACAACACCTGGTTCCTCTGGGATGAGCGGCTCAAGAACTTCCGCTCCATCCGCCGCGGCATCGGGCAGGTCGTGCGCGAGATCGAGGCCGGGACCTTCGGCAATGCCTACCGCGGCTCGGCGCTGGAGACGGTGGTCGCGTCCGTCGCCGAGCAGCGCCAGCTCTTCAAGGGCGCGGACCACGCCTTCTTGTGGAAACCCAAGCTGCGCATTCCCGACATCTACGAGAACGCCGCCAACCAGCGGGCCTTCGCGCGGCTGCTGCACAGCTGTGACTGCTGCGACACGGCCGAGGCCGTGGGCGAGGCTATCCAGCGCATCGACGCGCTGCAGATCAAGGGCCTGGGTCCGGCGGTGGCCAACCTGCTGTACTTCATCCACCCGACCCTCGTGATGCCCTTCAACACCGCGATGGTCAGGGGCTACAACGCAGTGACGGGCGGCAACGTCAAGCTCGGACGCTGGGACCACTACCTCTCGATGCGAGAAGGCGCCATCCGGCTCAACCAGGCGCATCGCACGCAGCTCTCCAACGACCTGGGCGCCATCGCCGGGCTGCTCTTTGACATCGGCAGCGGCCGCTATGCCGCGCCGCCACGTGCGGACGATGCGGCGGCCCTCCAGGCCTGGGAAGCCGACCTGCAAAAGGTACGCGAGGAGTCCGCGGCGGCCCAAAAGGCCTGGGCGGCGGAGAAGGAGAACGACACGACCCACACGCAGGTCCAGGGCTGGCTGCGCGACCTGGGCCATGCGCTGGGTTTCAAGGTCTGGATCGCGGCCAACGACCGCAGCCGCGAGTACGCGGGCGGGCGGCTCTCCGACGGGTGCCTGGCGGAGTTTCCACCCACGGCGGGCACGGGGCTGGACGCAGTGCGCCTGATCGACGTGGTATGGATCGATCCGGCCAGCGCGAAGGTGGCCGCAGCCTTCGAGGTCGAGCACTCGACATCGATCTACTCCGGCATCGTGCGCATGCTGGACCTGGCGCTGGGATGCGAGATCGGCGAGGGCAGCGTGCTGTTCCTGGTCGCACCCGACAACCGGCGCGAGGACGTGCGGCTGCAACTGCAGCGCCCGGCCTTCTCGCGCGTGTCGTCGCTGGGCATCCGCTACCTGCCCTACGGCGAGCTGCAGAAGAACCTGGAGCCGATGCGGCGCTTTGGCTCCGGCATGAAGCCGCTGCTGGAGATCTCGCAGCGGCTGTAGTCGCAGCCCCCTTGGCGCCCCTTCAGCGGCAGCCGCAGCCACAGCCGCCGCGCGCAGGGCCTGTGGCAGGGATGGCCGCGGCTGGCTCGTAGCCGGCCTCGGAAAGCGCCTGGGCCAGCGCCTGGCGCTCCAGCGTGCTCTGGACCCTGACCTTCTTGTCGGCCAGGGTCACATCGACCCGGGCCGCCGGATCGGCGGCCTTGAGGGCCTGGGTGATGGCGCCGACGCAGTGGCCGCAGCTCATCTCGGGGACGGTGAACTCGATCATGGTGACCTTCCTGGCTGGTGGGTTGCTGATGCCCGACAGCTTCAACCTTCCCACCATGGGAAGGTCAACACCTGTTCTCTCGAACTGCACCCACCGACATGGACATGGGTCACGATGACTTGACCTTGCCATCATGGAAAGCTTCATGCTGAATGGCGAAGTGTCTGCGCACCGACCCACCCTGCAAGGTGCGCCCAAACCGCCGCCGTCCAAGACAAGCCCATCACGAGGAGCCCGCCATGCCTGCTGCCGCCACCGAGACGCCCGTCCTGAACATCGGCGAGGCCGCCGCGCGCTCGGGCGTCTCGGCCAAGATGGTGCGGCACTACGAGTCGCTGGGGCTGCTGCCGCAGGTGCGGCGCACGGACTCGGGCTATCGTCAGTACGGCGAGCGGGAGGTGCACATGCTGCGCTTCATCCGCCGCTCGCGTGACCTGGGCTTTGGCATGGCGGAGATCGCCGAGCTGCTCAAGCTCTGGCAGAACCGCCGGCGCAACAGCGCCTCGGTCAAGCGCATCGCGCTGGAGCACGTCGCCGACCTGGAGCGGCGCATCGCCGAGATGACGGCGATGAAGCAGACGCTGCAGCGTCTGGCTTCGTGCTGTCACGGCGATGAGCGCCCAGACTGCCCGATCCTGGACGACCTTGGGCAGCTTGGTCGTTAGTAGCGGCAGTGGCCCTGCCGCTCAACCGGGCCTTACTTGCGCGACTGCAGCCACTTGTCGAACTGGCCAATCTCCTTTTGCTGATCGCGCACGATCTTCTGCGCCATCTTCTTGAGCTCGGGCGACTTGGCCTGCTTGAGGTAGGCCTGTGACATCTCGACCGCCTGCTGGTGGTGCATCTTCATCATGGTGGCGAAGTCACGGTCGGCATCGCCCGTGGGCTTCATCTGCTGCATCTGCTCCATGCCGCGCATCATGGTGCCGTGCATGTCCATCGAGCCCGAACCGCCCGATTGCATCGACGAGGAGCCTTGCCCCGAGGAGCCCATTGGCGCCGAAGCCTGTGCATGGGCGGTACTGGCGGCGAGGCTGCCCAGGCAAGACAGGGCAACGGCGCACACGCGCAGGCACAAGGTGCGGTTTGTTTCCATGGCGGTCTTCCGTGAAAAAGGCGCCGCATTCGAGGCAAGCCCCATTCCCGCATGCCGTCCATTTGTTACGGGATCTTGAGCAAGCTCAATTCCGGCCGGCGCCGCGCGCCTAGACTGCCTCCCATGTTCCTGACCGTCCGTCACCGTCGCAGCCTGGCCTCCTGGCTGGCTGCGTTCGTGCTGCTGGTGCAGCTGGTGACGGCCGCCTATGCCTGCCCGCAGGCCAAGGTGCCCTCCGCTCCCATGCCCGCCGACGCCGTGCTCATGCACGACTGCGACGGCGACATGCACGCCACGATGGACCCCGACCAGCCGCAGCTGTGCAAGGCGCACTGCGACCAGGGCACCGCTTCCGTGACACCGCAGCCGGGCACCGAGCCCGGGGCGGCGCTGGCTGCCCTACCGGTGCTGCTGTGGGTGGTGCCGGTCCTGGCCGTTTCGCCATCGGTCGCAGCCCGTTCGCGGCCGCCCACGGACGGCGCCCCGCGCGGCTCGCCTCCCATTTACCTGTCGCACCTCTCACTTCGGAATTGACCTGACGGGTTGCTTCCAGACGGCACGCCGCCATCGGCGTGCGCGCTGGGCTCCCGTCTTTTGTCCTTGGTCACTGGATTTCCGAAGGTCCGCCATGTCTGTCTTCTTCCCGGGTGCGCGCCTCGCGCAACCCGCCGCTGCCGCGCCACGGCAGCCTCGGCTGCGCCGTCTGGCCGCCGCTTGCACCCTGGCGCTTGTCGCCCTCCACGCTCCCATCGCCTTTGCCGCCCTGAGCTTCACTGAAGCAGTGGACCTGGCGCGCCAAGTCTCGCCGGCGCTGCGCGCACAGCAGGCGGCAACCGCTGGCGCGCAGGCCGCGGAGCCCGCCGCCGCGGCGCTGCCGGACCCGCGCCTGTCGGTGGGCGTGGAGAACCTGCCCGTCACGGGCATGGACCGCTGGAAGCTCACGCGCGACTTCATGACGATGCAGCGCGTGGGCGTCATGCAGGAGATGCCCAACCGCGCCAAGCGCGAGGCCCGCACCCAGCTGGCACAGGCCCGCACCGAGCGCGAACGCAGCCTGGCCGCCGTGGCGGAGCTGCAGGCCCGGCGCGAGGCGATGCGCGCCTGGCTCGCCGTGCACTACGCCGAACAGCGGCTGGGCCTGCTGGAGGACTTCCGGCGCGAGAACCGGCTGCTGCTGCAGACCCTGCCCGCGCGCATCGCCGCGGGCGGCGCACAGCCCACGGATCTCACCATGGCGCGGCAGGAAACGCTCGCGCTGGACGACCGGCAGGACGAGTTCCAGCGCGACGTGGCCAAGGCTCGCGCCACGCTGCGCCGCCTGGTGGGCCCGCGCGCCGACGAGCCGCTGGCCGGTGAGCCACCGGCGCTGACCGTGCGCGCCGAGGCCGTGCGGGAGGCACTGCACCGCCACGTCGAGCTGCAGCCCTTCGAGGCGATGGCCGCCATGGCCCGGGCCGAGATCGGCGAAGCCGAGTCGGAAAAGCGCGGCGACTGGTCCTGGGAAGTGGCCTATGCCCGGCGTCCCCGCTATGACGACATGGTGTCCTTCCAGCTGAGTTTCGACCTGCCGCTGCGCCAGGGGCAGCGCCAGGAGCCGCAGGTTGCGAGCAAGCGCCGTGAGCTCGAGCGCGTGGAAGCCGAGCGCGAGGACACGGCCCGGCGCCACGGGGAAGAGGTCGAGATGCAGCTGGCCGAGCTGCAGGCGCTGGATGCGCAGGCACAGCGGCTGCGCACGGACGGCCAGCGCCTGGCCGCCGAACGCGTGTCGCTTGTCACCACCGCCTACCAGGCCGGCCGCAGCGACCTGGGCGCGGTGCTCGCCGCGCGCGCTGCGGCGCTGGAGCAGCGGCTGCGCACGCTGAGCCTGGACGCCGAGCGCGTGGACCTGCGCGTGCGCCTGAACACCCTGACTGCCGAGTGAGCACCATGAACACCCAACCCAAGAAGATTGCCCTGGCCGTCGTGCTGCTCGCCGCCGGCATGGCCGCCGGCTGGGGGCTGGCCACCTGGCGCACGCCCTCGCACATCGGCACCGATCACGCCGGCGCCACGGCGCCGGCCGCTTCCACCGAGCGCCAGATCCTGTACTGGTACGACCCGATGAAGCCGGACATGAAGTTCGACAAGCCGGGCAAGTCGCCCTACATGGACATGCCGCTGCAGCCCAAGTACGCCGACGAGGCCGGCGGTGCGGCAGCCGGTGGCGTGGCGGTGTCGCCGCAGGCCATGCAGGCGCTGGGCCTGCGCGTGGCCACGGCCGAGAAGCGAACGCTTGCCACGGCGGTGGACGCCGTCGGCACGGTGCAGCTCAACGAGCGCGACGTGAGCATCGTGCAGGCGCGTGCCAACGGCTTCGTCGAGCGCGTCTATGCCCGCGCCCCGGGCGACGTGATCGGCACTGGCGCGCCGCTGGCCGACGTGCTGCACCCGGAATGGCTGGCCGCGCAGCAGGAATACCTGGCCGTACGCGCCACCGGCGACGCGTCGCTCACGGCTGCGGCACGCCAGCGCCTGGTGCTGCTGGGCATGCCTGCGGGCCTTGTCGAGCGCGTCGAACGCGAGAACCGGCCCGTGGCGACGACCACCATCACCACGCCCGGCGGCGGCCTGATCGCCGAGCTGATGGTGCGTCAGGGCATGACGGTGGCGCCGGGCATGACGCTGGCGCGCATCAACGGCCTGGGCACGGTCTGGGTCGAGGCCGCGCTGCCGGAGGTGCAGGCCTCCAGTGTTGCCATCGGCCAGCCGGCCAGCGTGCGCCTGGCGGCTGCGCCGGGCGAGGCGCTGCGCGGCAAGGTGCTGGCCATCCTGCCTGAGGCCAGTGCCGAGACCCGCACGCTGCGCGTGCGCATCGAGCTGCCCAACCCGGGCCAGCGGCTGCGTGCGGGCATGTTCGCCCAGGTGCAGCTGCAAGGCGGTGCCCAGGGCGAGGCGGTGACGGTGCCGGCAGAAGCCGTGATCCGCACCGGGCGCCGCGCGCTGGTGTACGTGGTGGACGCGCCGGGCAGCTACCGCCCGGTCGAAGTGGAGCTGGGCCCCGAGGTGGGCGAGCGCATCGCCGTGCGCCGCGGCATCGAGCCCGGGCAGCAGGTGGTGGCCTCCGGCCAGTTCCTCATCGACTCCGAGGCCAGCCTGCGCGGCATCGTGGCGCAGGCCACAGCCGGCACGGCGCCGGCGCCCGCTGCCCTTGCAGCCGCGCCCGGCCATGAAAGCGCCCACGGGGCCGCCCCCGCGGTTGCGGCGACGACCAAGGCTGTCCAGCCCGCGGCTGTCCCGGCCACCTACGAGACCCGCGGCAAGGTGGTCGAGGTCGAGGGCGACACCATCACGCTGGACCACCAGGCGGTGGCGGCGCTGAAGTGGCCGCCCATGACCATGCCCTTCAAGCTGGAGCGGCCCGGAATGGCCAAGGGGCTCAAGGGCGAGGACCCGGTGCGTTTCAGCTTCCGCATGCAGGGTGACGAGGCGGTCGTCACGGCGATCACGCGCGACGGCGCGGCGCCGGCCAGGCCAGCCGCGGCTCCCGTGCCAGCACCCGTGCCACCGCAGGATGCGCATGCCGGCCACGATGCCCACGCCGGTCACGGCACGGGGAGCGGACAATGATCGCCAGCCTCATCCGCTGGTCGGTCGGCAACCGCTTCCTGGTGCTGCTGGCCACCCTGTTCCTTGCCGCCGCCGGCATCTGGGGCCTGCGCACGACGCCGGTTGACGCGCTGCCGGACCTCTCGGACGTCCAGGTCATCATCCGCACCACGCTGCCGGGCCAGGCGCCGCAGATCGTGGAGAACCAGGTGACCTACCCGCTGGCCACCACGATGCTGTCGGTGCCCGGGGCGCGCACCGTGCGCGGCTACTCCTTCTTTGGCGACAGCTTCGTCTACGTGCTGTTCGAGGACGGCACGGACCTGTACTGGGCGCGCTCGCGGGTGCTGGAGTACCTCAACCAGGTGCAGGGCCGGCTGCCCGCCGGTGCCAAGACCGCGCTGGGCCCGGATGCCACGGGCGTGGGCTGGGTGTTCCAGTACGCGCTCGTTGACCGCAGCGGGCGCAATGACCTGTCGCAGTTGCGCGCGCTGCAGGACTGGTTCCTGAAGTACGAGCTCAAGAGCCTGCCGGGCGTGGCCGAGGTCGCCACCGTAGGCGGCATGGTCAAGCAGTACCAGGTGGTGCTCGACCCCGTGAAGCTCGCGGCCTACGGCATCACGCAGGCCCAGGTGCGCGAGGCGCTGATGGCGGGCAATCAGGAAAACGGCGGCTCGGTGCTGGAGCTGGCCGAGGCCGAGTACATGGTGCGCGCCAGCGGCTACCTGACGTCGCTCGACGACTTCCGCAACATCCCGCTGGCCGCGCGGGCGGGCGTGCCGGTCAAGCTCGGCGACGTGGCCACGCTGCAGATCGGCCCCGAGATGCGCCGCGGCATCGCCGAGCTCGACGGCCAGGGCGAGGTCACGGGCGGCATCGTCATCCTGCGCTCGGGCAAGAACGCGCAGGAGACCATCCACGCCGTCAAGGCCAGGCTCGCAGAGCTGCAAAAGAGCCTGCCCCAGGGCGTCGAGGTCGTCACGACCTACGACCGCGGCGCGCTCATCGAGCGGGCTATCGACAACCTCAAGGACAAGCTTGTCGAGGAGTTCATCGTCGTGGCGCTGGTGTGCGCGGTGTTCCTGTGGCACCTGCGCTCGGCGCTGGTGGCCATCATCGCGCTGCCGCTGGGCGTGATGGCTGCCTTCCTCGTGATGCGCTGGCAAGGGATCAACGCCAACATCATGTCGCTCGGCGGCATCGCCATCGCCATCGGCGCCATGGTGGACGCGGCCGTGGTGATGATCGAGAACGCGCACAAGAAGCTCGAAGCCTGGCAGCACGCTCACCCGGGCCAGGAGCTCAAGGGCGACGAGCGCTGGAGCGTCATCACCAGCGCAGCGGAGGAGGTAGGCCCCGCGCTCTTCTTCTCGCTGCTCATCATCACGCTGAGCTTCATCCCGGTCTTCACGCTCGAAGCCCAGGAGGGGCGGCTCTTCGGGCCGCTGGCCTACACCAAGACCTACGCCATGGCCGCGGCCGCGGGCCTGTCGGTGACGCTGATCCCGGTGCTCATGGGACTGTGGATTCGCGGGCGCATTCCTGATGAGCAGAAGAACCCGATCACGCGCGTGCTCATCGCGGTGTATCGCCCGGTGCTGGAGTGGGTGCTGCATCGGCCGCGCACGACGCTCGCCCTGGCGGTGCTGGTCTTTGCCAGCACGCTGTGGCCGCTGTCGCGCCTGGGTGGCGAGTTCCTGCCGCGCATCGACGAGGGCGACCTGCTCTACATGCCCTCGGCCCTGCCGGGCCTCTCGGCCCAGAAGGCCTCGGAGCTGCTGCAGATCACCAATCGCATGATCCGCACCGTGCCCGAGGTGGAGATGGTCTTCGGCAAGGCCGGCCGCGCCGAGACCGCCACCGACCCGGCGCAACTGGAGATGTTCGAGACCACGGTGAAACTCAAGCCCCGCGAGCAGTGGCGCGCGGGCATGACGCCCGAGAAGCTGGTGGAGGAGCTGGATCGCACGGTGCAGATCCCGGGCCTGGCCAACATCTGGGTGCCGCCCATCCGCAACCGCCTGGACATGCTGGCCACCGGTATCAAGAGCCCCATCGGCGTGAAGGTCACGGGCGGCAGCCTCGCCACCATCGACCGCGTGGCGCTGGACGTCGAGCGCATCGCCAAGGGCGTCCCCGGCGTGTCCTCGGCCCTGGCCGAGCGGCTCACCGGCGGGCGCTACATCGACGTGCAGATCGACCGCGCCGCCGCAGCGCGGCTGAACCTGAGCATCGCCGACGTGCAGGCGGTGGTGGCAGGCGCCATCGGCGGCGAGAACGTGGCGGAGACTGTCGAAGGGCTGGCGCGCTTTCCGATCAACCTGCGCTACCCGCGCGAGTGGCGCGACTCGCCCGAGCGACTCTCCAGCCTGCCCATCCTCACGCCCATGGGTCAGCAGATCACGCTCGGCACGGTGGCCAAGATCCAGGTCACGGACGGCCCGCCGCTGCTCAAGAGCGAGAACGCACGGCCCTCGGGCTGGGTCTACGTGGACGTGCGCGGGCGCGACCTCGCAGCGGTGGCCAACGACCTGCGCGCCGCGGTCACCAAGGACGTGAAGCTGGAGCCGGGGATGAGCCTGGCGTACTCGGGCCAGTTCGAGTACCTGGAGCGCGCCAACGCCCGGCTCAAGGTCGTGGTGCCGGCGACCCTTCTGATCATCTTCGTGCTGCTGTACCTGACCTTCAAGCGCTTCGACGAGGCGCTGCTCATCATGGCCACGCTGCCCTTTGCGCTCACGGGCGGCATCTGGTTTCTGTGGGTGCTGGGCTACAACATGTCCATTGCTGCGGGCGTGGGCTTCATCGCGCTCGCGGGCGTGGCGGCCGAGTTCGGCGTGGTGATGCTGCTGTACCTCAAGCACGCGCTGCAGGATCGGGCCGACCAGGGCCTGGCGCCCAGCCGCGACGTGGTGCTCGACGCCATCCGAGAGGGGGCGGTGCTGCGGGTGCGGCCCAAGGCCATGACGGTGGCCGTGATCCTGGCGGGCCTGGTGCCCATCGTCTGGGCCACGGGCACGGGCTCCGAGGTCATGAGCCGCATCGCCGCGCCCATGCTCGGCGGCATGGTCACGGCGCCGCTGCTGTCGCTGTTCGTGGTGCCGGCGGCCTACGTGCTCATGCGCGCCAGGAAGGCACGCAGCGCGGCACAGCCCCGGCACCCGTGACGCGCACGCCGTGGTGTTGCGTCCCACGCTGGAGACCGGGCTGCTGCGCAGCCTGACGCGGCACGCGCAGCACCGGGGCTTCCCGGTGGTGGTCGCCGGCATGGCGCTGGCGGCCACCTTGTCGATGAGCGTGCCCTTCGCCTCGATCCTCGTGGCCGCCGTGCTGCTCGCCCCCCGGCGCTGGTTCGCGCTGGCGCTGGGCGGCAGCCTGGGCTCCGCCGCGGGGTCAGCGCTGCTGTACCTGGTGTTTCACCATTTGGGCTGGGCGCGCTTCTTCGACAGCTATCCCGAGGTCGTGCGCTCGGCGGCCTGGCTGGATGCAACCCGGTGGCTTGGCGCCTACGGTACCCCGGCGCTGCTGCTGATCTCGGCATTGCCGCTGCCCCTGACGCCGGCGCTCATGTTCGCGGCCATCTCGCGGCTGCCCGTGGCCCAGGTCATCCTGGCGCTGTGGGCCGGCAAGCTGCTGAAGTACGTCGTCTATGCTTGGCTCGCAGCGGCGTTTCCGGCAACGAGGCTGCGCACCCGGCAGCGCCAGCTCGACGCCCTGGGCGCGGCTCTCAGCCACGCGACGTCGCAGCGCGAGGCGCCGGAGACTTCGCAGGGCAACGAGCAGCCTGCTTCAAAAAGGTGAGCATGCGAGCAAGATCAACGAGCATCCCTTTCGCAGCCGTGGCACTGTGCGCGGCTGTCATGGCGGCTCAGGGTGCCGAGCCAGCGCCGGCTGCCGCTACTGCTGCCACTGCGAAAGCATCGACGGCTGCGCCGGCCACGTTCCAGGGCAGGGGCAAGCTACTCGACCTCGATGTCCCCGACCGGCTGATCACCGTGGACCACGACGACATGCCGAGCCTGGGCATGCCGGCCATGACGATGGACTTTCCGGTGGCTGCCTCGGTTGATATGGGCACCGTTACCGCCGGGCAGACGGTGAGCTTCGTGTTGACGGTGATCAGCGGGATACTGACGGTGACGGAGCTGCGGCCGGTTGGAAACCTTCAAGGCGGCACGAAGCAGTGACATGCCCCCTGACGCCGCCCCAGGTAGCTCTGCCCTGGCCTTCAGTGGCAACCTTTGACGTGGCTCGACCGATGCGAACGCGATGAAGGCGCCTGGTTGGCTGCCTGCGTGAGTTCGTTGAGAATGCCGCAGTCCCGTGCTTGCTGGCCCTGGTTGCACTGCTGGCGCAAGTCCTTGAGAGCCTTCTCCAGTGAGCGCAACTCGCGGATGCGCTGTGCCACATGCCCGATGTGCTGGTCCAGCAGCGCATTGACCTCGCCGCAGTTGTCCTCGGGCGCGTCCTTGTAGCGCAGCAGCACCCGGATCTCGTCGAGCGTCATGTCGAGGTTGCGGCAGTGGCGCACGAAGGCCAGTCGCTCCACGTGCGCCGCCGTGTAGACGCGGTAGTTGCCCGCCGTGCGTTCAGGCTCGGGCAGCAACCCCTCGCGTTCGTAGAAACGGATGGTCTCCACGGCCGTCCCCGTCTGGCTGGCCAGTTCGCCGATCTTCACGTTGCCTCTACCGCCATGCAGGCCATTGAATGAACAGCGCTTGACTCTACACCCGCTATAGGGTTTCCAATACAGGGAACGATAATCATTCCCATCATGAAGAACGTCCTTGTCCGACTCCTTGGCACCTTGCTGGCGCTGTGCCTGTGGTGCAGCCTCGCTGCAGCCAACGACACCCCTTCCGAAGCCTCCGTCAGGCAGGTGTGGCAACTGCTGGACTACGTGGGCGTGGACTACGGTGGTGCCGTCGCCGATGGCAAGGTCTTGAGCGAGGCGGAGTACGCCGAGATGCGCGAGTTCGCCGCCAACGCGCTGCGGCAAGCGCAAGCGCTGCCCCCGAACACCGCGCGCGAGCGCCTGGTGGCGGCGGTGGCGGCCGTGCAGCAGGCGGTGGAGCAGCGGGTGCACAGCACCGAGGTGGCCGCGCTGGCGCGGCAGGCCGGCGACCAGCTCCTGGCGGCGTACCCGGTGCCGGTGGCGCCCAAGGCATTGCCGGACCTGCAGCGCGGCGCGGCGCTGTACCAGGCGCAGTGCGCAAGCTGTCATGGCGCCGGTGGCCACGGTGACGGGCCCCTGGCGGCCCGGCTCGACCCCAAGCCGGTGGCCTTCACCGAGCGCGAGCGTGCGCGCTCGCGCAGCGTGCTTGCGCTCTACCAGATCGTCACGCAGGGCGTGGGCGGCACGTCCATGCCCGGCTTTGCCAGCCTGCCGGAGTCCGATCGCTGGGCGCTGGCATTCTTCGCCGGCGGGCTGTCGTACGACGCGGCCATGCGCGAGCGCGGCCAGGCGCTGTGGAAGAACAGCTCGGCGGCCAGGACGCAGTTCGGCGACCTCGCCGCCGTCACGACGACCACGGAAGGCGCAGCCGCCACGGCCCTTGGTGCCGACGAGGCCCGGGACGTGGTGGCCTACCTGCGCTCGCAGCCGCAGGCCGTTGCCCAGGGCAAGCCCACGGGCGTGGCGCTGGCGCGCGCGCAGCTGCAGCGCAGCGTCGCCGCGGCACGCGCGGGCAACTTCCCGGAGGCGACCCGGCTGGGCCTGTCCGCCTACCTCGATGGCTTCGAGCCGCTGGAGCCGACGCTGTCCGCGCGCAACAAGGATCTGACGGCACAGGTCGAGGCGCGGATGCTGAGCTATCGCGGGGCGTTGGCCTCTGGTCGGGCCGAGGAGGCCGCGGCGATGGCTCAGCAGCTCGACGGCGTGTTCGCGCAGGTGGAGTCCGAACTGGGCAAGGGCGCAGCCGACCCCGTGACCACGTTCCTGGGCGCGCTGACCATCCTGCTGCGCGAAGGCGTCGAGGCACTGCTCATCATCGTGGGCATGCTGGCGTTCCTGCGCAAGGCGCAGCGCCACGACGTAGTGCGGCATGTGCACGCGGGCTGGATGAGCGCGCTGGCCGCCGGCGGCGCAACGTGGGGCGTGGCCACCTACGTGGTGGGCATCAGTGGCGCCAGCCGTGAGGTGACGGAGGGGGTTTCCTCGCTGTTTGCCGCGCTCGTGCTGCTGGCCGTGGGGCTGTGGATGCACCAGAAGAGCAGCGCGGGGCGCTGGCAGGCGTACCTCAAGGACAAGCTGTCGTCGGCGATGTCGCGCCGCTCGGCCTGGGCACTGTTCGCGCTGGCCTTCATCGCGGTCTACCGCGAGGTGTTCGAGACAGTCCTGTTCTACTCGGCGCTGGCCGTCGAGGGCAACGGCGCCGCACTGCTGGGCGGGCTGGCGGCCGGGGTGGCGATCCTGGCCGTCATCGCCTGGGCGCTCATGCGCACGAGTGCGCGCATGCCCATCGGCAAGTTCTTCTCGATCAGCTCGGTCCTGGTGGCCCTGCTGGCCGTGGTGCTGTGCGGCAAGGGCGTGGCGGCCCTCCAGGAGGCCGGCTGGCTCTCCGCGAGCCCCATTCCTTCGCCGCGCATCGAGCTGCTGGGGCTGTTTCCTTCGCTGGAGACCGTGACGGCACAGCTCGTCGTGCTGGCCATCGCGCTGGTCGGTTTCCGGCTCAACGCGCTCTCAGGCCGGCGTGCCCAGCCACCGCGGGCGGCTTGAGTAGCCGCAGCCAGGGAACCTCGTCGCCCGGGCAGGCGCAGCGCACTGCCGGGCGCGTGGCCGCCAGCGGCGGCCGTCCTTCCTGGCTACTTCGCCGGTGCGGCAGCCGGCGGATTCATCATCCACTGCTGGTGCCACATCATGTGGTCCATCATCATCTGCTGCATCGGCATGTACTGGTCCGTCATGTACTGGCGCTGGCGAATCTGCTCGGGCGTGAGGCTGGAGTAGTAGCCGCGCATGTGGTCCCAGCCCATCATCGGGCCGCGCATCATCCCGGGGCCACCCGTCATGTTGCCCGCGCCGCCCATGCAGCAGGCCATGGCGCCACCGGGTCCCCACATCGAGTGCATCGCGGTCATGGCGGCCTGCATGCTGCTCCAGTGCTCCTGCATCAGCTTCTGGCGCTCCTGGGGGTCCTGCGTGGAGCGGATGCGCTCCATCTGCGCCTGCATCTGGCGCATCTGCGCCTGCACCTGGGCCATCTGCTTGTCGAACTCGGCCGGATTGGGCGCCGCAGGCTGAGCCTGTGTGCTGCCGCTGGGTGCCCCCCCTTGCTGTGCGCATGCCGGCAAGACCAGCGCTGCGGCAACTGCCATGGCAAGAACTCGCTTGTTCATCACGGACCTCCAGGGTCACGAACGCAATTGGCCTGGCTGATGACTGCCCAAGCCTCGACACCGCTCTTGGCGGAATGCTTGGAAGATTCTTGACCTGATCCCGTCCAGCGCATTGATGCCCGTCAAGCCCGCAAGCTGTCCATCCAAGCGCTCCTGCACCAGGGGTGGGCCGGCGCGGGCCGGCCGGCGCAATCACCGTGCTGCTGGCGAAAGCCGCTCCGGTGCGGCGGCGCCAGGCGCTGGTGAACGGTCCGACCAGGCCAGCAGCCGCAAGCCGTTGAACACCACCAGCAGGCTCGCGCCCATGTCGGCAAAGACGGCCATCCACATCGTGGCCTGGCCGGTGAAGGTCATCACCAGGAAAACCGCCTTGATGCCCAGCGCCAGGACGATGTTCTGCACGAGCACGCGGGCGGTTGCGCGCGAGAGCCGGACAAAGGCGGGCACCTTGCGCAGGTCGTCGTCCATGAGCGCGACGTCGGCCGTCTCGATGGCGGTGTCGCTGCCCGCGGCCCCCATGGCAAAGCCGATGTCCGCGCGCGCGAGTGCCGGCGCATCGTTGATGCCGTCGCCCACCATGCCCACGTGCTGGCCGCCACGGCTGGCCTCCTCGACGAAGCGCAGCTTGTCCTCGGGCAGCTGGTGGCCGCGGGCGTCGTCGATGCCCACCTGCGCCGCGATCGCGCGGGCCGTGTGCGGGTTGTCGCCCGTGAGCATCACGGTCCGCACTCCCAGCGCCTGCATCTCGGCCACCGCGCTGCGGCTGCTGTCCTTGACGGTGTCGGCCACCGCGAAAAGGGCGAGCACCCGGCTCTGGTCACTCAGCAGCACGAGCGTCTTGCCCTGCTGCTCCAGCGCCTGCATGCGCGCTTGCTCGGCCTGCGAAGGGGGGCCGAAGCGCTGCTCTGTCCAGCGCGGGTTGCACAGCTGGTACGTGGTGCCGTCCACGCTGCCCTGCACGCCGTAGCCCGGCAGTGCGGAGAACGCCTGCACGTCGAGCACGGGGAGGGTGTCGCGCCGCGCAGCGCGCGAGATCGCCTGCGACACGGGGTGATCCGAGCGCGACGCCAGGCTGGCGGCGATGCGGCGCAGCGGCCCCTCGTCGCCGCCCAGGGCCACCACGTCGGTCTGCTCGGGCTTGCCGTGGGTGAGCGTGCCGGTCTTGTCCAGGGCGATGGCCGTGAGGCGGCGCCCGGCTTCCAGGTAGGCGCCGCCCTTGATGAGGATGCCCTTGCGGGCCGCTGCCGCAAGGCCGCTGACGATGGTCACGGGGGTGGAGATGACGAGCGCACAGGGGCAGGCCACCACCAGCAGCACCAGGGCCCGGTAGACCCACGTCAGCCACTCGGCGCCCAGAGCCAGCGGCGGCACCACGGCCACGGCCAGTGCCACGGCGAAGACGGCCGGCGTGTAGATGCGCGCAAACTGGTCGACGAAGCGCTGGGTGGGTGCGCGCGCACCCTGGGCCGACTCCACGGCATGGATGATGCGCGCCAGCGTGGAGTCGCCGGCGCGGGCCGTGACCCGGTACTCGAAGGAGCCGGACTCGTTGATGGTGCCGGCGAAGACCTTGTCGCCCGCAGCCTTCTCCACGGGGATGCTCTCCCCGGTGATGGGCGCCTGGTTGACCGTCGAGCGGCCCGAGACGATCTGGCCATCGAGCGCGATGCGCTCGCCGGGCTTGACGCGCACCTGGGCGTCGGGCTCGACGCTGGAGGCCAGGACGTCCGTCCAGTTGCCGTCGGGCTGCAGCACGGTGGCCTTGTCGGGTGCCAGCTCCAGCAGCCCGCGAATCGCGTGACGGGCGCGGTCGAGCGACTTGGCCTCGATGAGCTCGGCCACCGCGAAGAGGAACATCACCATCGCGGCTTCGGGCCAGTGGCCGATGAGCATCGCGCCGGTGACGGCGATGGACATCAGCGCGTTCATGTTGAGGTTGAGGTGGCGCAGCGCGATCCAGCCCTTCTTGTAGGTGGACAGCCCGCCGCTGCCAATGGCCACGAGCGCGAGCGCGAGCACCAGCCACGAGCTGTCAGGCTGCAGCCATTCCACCGCCTCGGCCGCGAGCGCCGCGGCGCCGGACAACGCCAGCGGCCACCAGGGCTCGCGCTCGCCTGGCAGGTCGTTCACGTCGCGCGCTGCGCCGGCGAGCGCCGCACCGGGGTCGGGCTCATCGGCGCCCAGCCCGATGGCGCGCAGCGCCGCCAGCGCCTGCGGCAGCGCCTGGGCGCTGTGGTGCAGCGTGAGCTTGCGCTGCATGAGGTTGAACTCCAGGCCGAGGATGCCGGGCATGCCCTGCAGCTTGCTGCGGATCAGCGCCTCCTCGGTGGGGCAGTCCATCTTGGAGATGGTCAGCACCGAGGTGCGCGCCTGCGCCTCGTCGCGGGGCTGGGCTTTCATCCCGATGGAAGCCAGGGCCGCCTCGACAGGCTGCGCCGTCGCCAGCGCGTGGTGCACGTCGAGCGTGCGCTGCATCAGGTTGAAGTCGAGCTGCTGCACGCCCTCGACCCGGCCCAGGCGGTCGCGGATGAGCGCCTCCTCGGTGGGGCAGTCCATGTTGTCGATGCGGTAGCGCGAGACGCGAAGCGCAGGTGCGGCTGGCACCGCAGCCGCTGCGGAGCAGCCGCAGTGACCTTGGCAGGAGGAAACGTTGGTCTTGTCCATGAGGGTTCGATGCTTGCTTCAGGCTGGATTGCAAACCCTGTAGCCGCTGCAGAGTCAAGGACAGGTGCCCAGGTGCCTCAGGGACATGCAGGCCGGCGTCCAGCGTGCGCATGTGAATCTGCGGCGCAACGCCAAGCGCCGGGCACGGCATCCCAGGTGCGCAGGCCCCACGCGGCAGTGGCCGCAACCTTGGAGTGACCACGCCCAGCGCTTCGCGGACCGCTTCTCCCAGGTTCGCGTCTATGCGGCTTACGGCGGCGCCTACATCGACGTGGCGCTGCTGTGGCTGTGGGCCGTCGATCAACTCCGTCCGCCGGCCTGGGACGGGGCTGGCGCGGCCGTGGCCCTGGCTGGCATGGGGTAGTTCCAGCCCGCGCGATACACTGCCGTCCGTGACGGCCGCCTTTGGCGCTGTTGTGACGACCTTTGATGTGGTTCGGACCGCGCCAGCGCCAGTGCGCGGGCGATGATGGGCAACGACGGCAGCGACCCATCGGTACTGGGTGAGGCTCGTGTCAAAGCTGGCGACTTGGTGAGCTCGCTACCGCTATAGCGGGCAGGCGAAGGCCTATGCTTGTACGGCCGGAATGGGAGTCCACGAAGGTCTGGCCGTCATGCATTCGCGCGATTGCGGCCACGATGGCCAATCCCAGGCCATGATTGACGTCGCTGTGCTCGCGCGACGCTTCCACCCTGTAGAAGCGATCGAACAGGCGAGGCAGGTGCTCGCGCCCAATGTCCTTGCCCGTGTTGCTCACGACCAGCTGCAGGAGGTCATGGGAAGGCATTGTGATGTCCACCTCCACGGTGGAGCCCGGGCTGGCATAGCGGGTGGCGTTGGCCAGCAGGTTGGACAGCCCACGGCGTAGCAACGCCGCGTCGAAAGCGCCCGAGGCATCGCCCGTCAGCCGGACCTGGAGACCGGCTTCGTGCAGTGCCGCGTCATGAAACTCCACAACTTCGTTGACGATCCTCGCAACGCTGGGTAGGGGCAGGCGGCGTGCCCTGGCACCGCGGTCCGCCTTGGACAGGAACAACATGTCGTTGACGATGCCCGAGAGCCGCCGCAGATCATCGAGGTTGTTCCCGATGACTTCCTGCAATTCCTGCACGGAGCGATGCCGGCTCAGGGCAACCTCGCTGTGGCCGATGAGCGCCGCCAAAGGCGTGCGCAGCTCATGGGCCACGTCAGCGTTGAACGCTTCGAGCTGCGCGTAGGCCTGCTCCAGCCTTTGCAGCAGTGCATTGAACTGCTCCACAACGGGTTGCAGTTCCTCAGGCTGGTCAATGCCGTCAAGCCGTCCGTGCAGACCGGCAGGCCCGATGGAGCGGATCTGACGCGACAGCGCCAACACGGGCATGAGGCTGCGGCGTACGAGCACGGAGCCGGTCAGCGAAATCAGCGTCGCACCCCCCAGCGCGCTGACCACCAGGATGGCCGCCAGGCGTTCCAGCAAACTGTCGTCCAAGGACGTGTCCAGCGTCAGTGCACCACGGATTGAGCCCTGGAAATCCAATGGCCAACGCTGTTCGAACCTTGCTGCCCGCGTGTGACCGTGGTTGCCTTGCATCGCGCGCTCGTACAGCGGCTTGCCATCGGGCAGCTCCAGACGCAGTCCAATGCCCGTCGTGCTGACGAAGAAGTCGTCAAGCTTGTGGCGCAATGTCACCAGATCGGCATTGGCAATGGCTTCCTCGATCAGATGTTCGACCACGGCCTGGCGTTGTTCCAGCGTCTCTTGCTCCCGGATGGAAAGGCTCCAGGCGGTGGCAAGGTAGACCCCCATCGCCACTAGCGTCAGCCCCATTAGGCTTTGGAGCGCCGACCAGACCGACAGGCGCCATACCAGCGACCGCGCCGGCGCCCGCTTCAAGGTATACGGTCCTCAAGCACGTAGCCCATGCCGCGCACGGTGTGCAGCAGCTTCGTCTCGAAGGGGTCATCGAGCTTGCTGCGCAATCGCCTGACTGCAACGTCCACCACGTTGGTGTCGCTGTCGAAATTCATGTCCCAGACCTGCTCGGCAATGACGGTGCGCGAGAGCACTTCGCCGCGGTGGCGAAGCAGCATGGTCAGCAGCAGGAATTCCTTGGCAGTGAGGTTCAGGCGCTGCCCAGCTCGGGTGGCACGCCGGCGTACCAGATCCAGCTCCAGGTCCGCCAGGCGCAAGCGGTTGGCGTCCAGCTCCGCGTGCTGCTGCGTGCCACGGCGCAGCAGCGCCTGCACCCGGGCCAGCAACTCCGAGAACGCGAAGGGTTTGACGAGGTAGTCGTCGGCCCCTTGCTGCAGGCCGTGCACACGGTCGTCCACCGCATCGCGGGCCGTGAGCATCAATACCGGCGTGGCACGCACTGCCCGCAAGGCGCGCAACACGGCAAAGCCGTCGATGCCCGGCAGCATCACGTCCAGCAGCACCAGGTCGTAGCTGCCCTCGAGCGCCAGATGCAGGCCGTCCGGCCCGTTGTGCGCCAAGTCCACGGCGTAGCCATTCTCGGTCAGACCCTTGTGCAGGTACTCGGCCACCCGTTTCTCATCCTCGACCACCAGTATTCGCATGACGCGATTGTCGCCATTTCATGTCCTGGGGAAGATGACGAAATTGTCATGCTGTCGTTCGCCGAGCGTCGAGCACGGGTGCCTACAGTGACGACATGGCGGCTGTCTCTACAGCCTTGGTTGACGTCCAACGATTTCGGCTGTCGGCGGCAACGTGGAGTTCAAGTACCTTGAGATACAGGAATCCGAAGCATGGGAATTTTCGATCGCCTCTTCGACGGGCACCACGGCCGCAAGCACCAGGGTGGTGGCCATCACAGCGGCGGCCGTCACGGCCGCAACGACAACTCCAGCACATTTGCCGACAGTGGCCAGCGCTGCGTCCTTGCCCCGGTGCCGCAGGCTGCTGCGGGCCAAGCCTGCCTGAAGTGCAGCGCGACCACCCCCGCCGGCAGCAAGTTCTGCCCTCAGTGCGGCACGTCGCTGAATGTCGCGTGCATGCAATGCGGCAAGGGTTTGCAAGTGGGCAGCCGGTTTTGCGGCCAGTGCGGCAAGCCGGCGCCCTGATCCGGGCCGGTGCCCTGAGCAACTGCACCAACTGAGCTGGGCAGTTGCGCCATGGCCATTCTCAAGGCTCATGGAGCCTTGCGCAACAGTCGCGGCGCACGACGGCAACTGTCGATGGCAGCGGTTGCCGATTCGCGGCCCTACTGTCTCCATGGCTCAAAGCGGCCGGCACGCCATCCTGACGTCCCACGGCTCCAGCCACCACCGTGAAGCTTGTTGCAGTGACGCGTCGCGGTTCGGCGGCCTTGAATTGCGCATGCTGCACGACCGCCATGGCGGCCGCCGGCGCTCAGCCCTCAGAAAGTCAGTTGCGCTCCATGTCGTTGGTTGCGACGTGAATGCGCAGCGGCTTGTTGGCGAAGCCTGCCGGAGCGATGCTTTGCAAGTCCACGTCGCGGTGGCCGATCACGTCGAATTTCCATGCAAAGGTCTTGTCCGCGTTGCGGAACGCAACGACGTCGCCGCATGACACGTTCACGGCTCCGGTCGTGGCGACATTCACTTCCTTGATGGCGGTCCTGGCATCGACGGGTGTTCCGTACATGGACTTGCCGTTGGACAGCCTTGCGTCATTCGCTGCCATTGCCGCGCTGGCGATCAACGCCATGCTGCCGACGAGCGTGATCGTCCTGAAAGCTCGCAAGCTCATGCTGTTCTCCTGGTTGCACGGGATGCAGCCGATGCGGGCCCTTTGCCCTTTCGTCATCCCGCCGTCCAGTTTGAATGGCGCGGGGTTACGACAGGCGTGCGGACTGATGACGGTTTTGCAATCCAGGACGGCATGCCTACAGCACATCAACCGCAGAACGACGCGGCGTTGGTCCGAAACAGCCTTGCCTGGCCCGAGAGGAGATGACGAAATTGTCATCTGCGTGACGCCGTCGTGTTCCGGTCCGGTTTCTACAGTGCTTTCACGGTCGCTGATGTAGCGGCCAATGTCACGAAAGGAAGCACCTCATGAAGACCCGCAAGCTCTCCGCCGTCGCGACCCTGTCCGCGGTGCTCTTGGCGCCGGCTGTTTCCATGGCGGATTCGCCCTGGGTACCGGCCAACAACAACCAGGGCTACCGGTACCAGCCCGATCACGGCAGCACGAGTACGGGGGCTGGGGGTCGCAGTGCCGCTGGTGTCTCCACGCCGGACGCGGCAAGCACAGCGAGCGCGACGACAGGCAAGACGCGCGAACAGGTACGCAACGAGTACCTGAACATGTCCGCCGCTGAACGGCAGCGCCTGCAGGAGATGTTTCGCGGTCCCTGACCACGCCTTTCGATTCCCACGCAACTCCCTCACTTTTCGAGATTCGAGAACCTCATGAGCTTGATGAAAGCCCGCTCCCATTGCACCGGCCTGCTGATAGGCGCAGCGCTGCTGGCCCCGGCCCTGGCCATGGCCAATGCCGAATGGCACCAGGAAAACACGGACCAGGGCTTGAGCTATCACCCGGAGCACGCCCAGAGCACGTCGACCCGAGCGCAGGTGCAAGCCGACGCGCGCTCAGCCGCACCGGGCCTGATCGTCCGCGAAGGCCCGCCGCTGGACACGTTCCCGGCGGCCACGCAGACCAAGACGCGTGAGCAGGTGCGCCATGAACGGCTGAGCCAGTCCCCCGAGGAAAAGCAGCGCCTACAGTGGACGACGCAGGGCAGCTGACCAGGAAACCGACCTGCCGCAGACATATATGGGAGGCCGGCATATTGGTGTTGATACACTTGCACAATGCGCCGCTTCGTGCTTGTCCTGCTGATTGCGTTGCTGCCGTTCCAGTCGATCTGGGCGGCGGCAGCGAACGCCTGCGGACATGAGCGCGTGAGCGGCAGCCAAGCGCATTTCGGCCACCACGAGCACGTGCACGAGGTCGCAGCGGCAGCCATGGATCGTGACGCTTCCGACGACGGCGCTGCGGACTGGTCCTGCGGCGCCGACTGCTCGACATGCCAGGGCCACGGCTGGTCGATGGCTTTGCTGGACTGGTCCACGTCGTTGACCCAATCTGGGCCCGATCTTGTGCCCGGCATCTGCCAGCACTTCATCCCGCAGCGTGATCCCGACAATCCGCTGCGCCCCCCTCTCGCGTGACTGATCTGATCTCTGGACGGAAGAGGCCGGCCGTGACCGGCTGACGCGCCGCATGAGCGGCCTGTTGCTCCGTCCCTCCTGACCAGAACAACGCGGGCCGCCGCCCGCTTCGCTTGCGAGAGACTTCATGACATTCGGACCCTGGGGTCGGGGTGCGGGCCGAGCCGCATCCGCTCTGGCATGGGCCTGCCTGCTGGCCATCGCGCCGGGCGCCCATGCCCAAGACGCCACCGGCACTTCCATCACGCTGCGGCAGGTGTTCGACAGCGCCTGGCAACGGCAACCCGAGGCGCGCGGCGCCACGGCGCGGCGCGACGCCACCGATGCTCGGCTCGAAGCGGCACGCAGCTGGACGCCCGAGCCGGCAGCGCTGGAGCTGTCGGGCCGCAGCGACCGCCTGATGCGCAACAACGGCCGGCGCGAGTACGTCGCCGGCGTGGCCGTGCCGCTGTGGCTGCCCGGCGAGCGCTCGCGCACGCAGGCCGTGGCCGAGGCCGAACGCCAGGCCGTGGACAGCCATGTGCTGGCCGCGCAGCTGCGACTGGCCGGCCAGGTCCGCGAGGCCTGGTGGACGGTGCACCGTGCCCGTATCGAGGCCACCCTGGCGCAGGCCCGGTTGGCCAACACGCAGCAACTCGCCGCTGACGTCGCACGCCGCGTGAACGCGGGCGATCTCTCCCGGGCCGACCAGCACCAAGCCGAGGGAGCGGCAGCCGCGGCGCGGGCCGGACTGGCTGAAGCTGCCGCGTTGCAGGCGCAGGCACTGCAGGCGCTCAGGGCGCTTGCGGGCATCGAACTGCCCCAGCCGCTGCCCGACACAGCCGAGGCCATGCCCGCCCCCGGCACCAACTTCTTCCACCCTCTGCTGGTCGAGCTGCAGGATCGTGCCGAAGTGGCGCGGCGCAGCCAGGCGCTGGCTAGCGTGCAGCGGCGCGCCAACCCCGAGATCGCCCTGGCCTCCACGCGCGAGCGCGATGTGCTGGGCGAGGCCTACGGCCAGTCGCTCACCGTCGGCGTGCGCATTCCCTTCGGATCGGACAGCCGGCATCGCGCCCGCGTGGCGGCAGCCGGCGCGGAACGGATCGAGGCCGAGAGCGCGCTGGCCGTGGAGCAGCAGCGCCTGCAGGGCGAGCTTGCCGCAGCCCAGGCCCGTATGGACGGTGCGAGCCAGGTCGCTGAAGCGGCCGCGCAGCGCGCGGCGCTAGCTGAGCAGACGCGCGGCTTCATCGACAAGGCCTTCAGGCTTGGTGAAGCGGACCTGCCGACCCGGCTGCGCGTCGAGCTGGAGGCCTTCGAGGCCGAGCGGCTGCAGGCGCGCGCGCGCATTGAGCTGGCACAGGCACTTTCGCAATGGCGCCAGGCCATGGGCCTGCTGCCCGAGTGAGGTGCTGCGACATGCACCCGTCACAACACTCCCCTATCCGCACGCACTCCCCGCAACGATATCCCGGGACTTCCGTCATGTACGCCCCTCGAATCCACAAGTCTGCGGCTGTCCTCGTGGCAGCCCTTGCACTGCTGGCCGTGCCGGCCGCGCAGGCCGGCGACGGCCATGACCATGGCGATGCACCGCCCGCGGCCACCGGTCCGGCCTTGCCGCGCTTCGCCGCCGTTTCCGAAGATTTCGAGCTGGTGGCCGTCGTCAACGGCACGCACCTGACGCTCTACCTGGACCATGCCGACAGCAACAGCCCAGTGAAGGACGCCCAACTGGAAGTCGAGATCGGTGGCCAGAAGATCAAGGTGCAACCCCATGCCGAAGGCGAGTTCGAGGCGACGCTGGCGCAGCCGCTGCAGCCCGGCGCCACCCCGGTAACGGCCACCGTCACGGCGGGCGCCGTGACGGACCTGCTCGCCGGCGAGCTGGACCTGCACGCCGACGAGCATGCCGAGCAGGGCAATGCCAGCCACTGGCAGAGCGCCTCCGGCTGGGTGGCCGGGGTGCTGGGCGCCCTGGGCGCCATGGCTTGGGGCTGGCGGCGCTACGCCACCGGCCGTCGCAGCCGTACCGGAGCCGCTGCATGAAGCGCATCGCCCGCATTCACTCCGCACTCGTGCTGCTGACGCTGGCGCTGGCCGCATCGCTGGCACGGGCTGGCGACGGACACGACCACGGTGACGCTGCTCCAGCCATCAACGCCAGCGGTCCCCAGCGCCTTCCCGACGGGAGCGTCTTCCTGCCCAAGCCCGCGCAACGCCAGATGGCCGTGCGCACGGCGGTGGCCCAGGCCGGGCAACTGCCCCGTGCGCTGGAGCTGGCGGGCCGCGTGCAGATGGACCCCAACGCCGGAGGCATGGTGCAGGCCCTGGTGGCCGGGAGGCTGGAGCCCGGCCCGCGCGGGCTGCCCTCCGTGGGCCAGCCAGTGCGCAAGGGCGACGTGCTGGCCTACGTCGTGCCCTCGGCCAGCGCCATCGAGCGCTCCAACCAAGCGGCGCAGCTGGCCGAACTGCGAGCCGGCCGCGATCTGGCGGCCAAGCGCCTGGCTCGCCTCAAGGAGCTGGCCGACACCGTGCCGCGCAAGGAGATCGAGGTGGCCGAAAGCGAGGTGGCCAGCCTGGGCGCGCGCATGGCAGCCATCGGTGGCGGCCTCTCCGGGCGCGACGCGCTGCTGGCTCCCGTGTCGGGCGTGATTGCTTCGGCCAACGCCGTCAGCGGCCAGGTGGTGGACGCGCGCGAACTGGTGTTCGAGGTGGTGGATCCGTCTCGGTTGCGCGTGGAAGCCCTGGCCTTTGACGCCGCAGTGGCCTCGGACGTGGACACGGCGTTCCTAATGGCTGGCGGGAAGACGGTGCCGCTGACGTTCGTCGGCGCATCGCGCTCGCTGCGCGAGCAGGCGCTGCCCCTGATGTTCCGTGCCGAGGGTGCCGCACTGTCCGCGCTGGCGGTCGGGCAGCCCGTGCAGGTGGTCGTGCAGACCCGCAGCCGTGTCCAGGGCGTACCCGTGCCCGCGGACGCACTGGTCAAGAACCCCTCGAACCAGAGCATCGTCTGGGTCAAGGCGGCGCCCGAGCGCTTCGAGCCCAGGGTGGTGACGGTGCAGCCGCTCGACGGCGCCACGCTGGCGGCAACGACGGGGCTCAAGGCCGGCGATCGGGTCGTGACGCAAGGCGCGACGCTCGTGAACCAGGTCCGCTGACGGAGCGCCGCGCATGTTCAAGTGGCTTCTCAACAGCAGCCTGGCCAACCGGCTGTTGGTGATCATCGCGAGCCTGGTGTTGATGGCCTATGGCGCCTTCACGCTCTCGCGCACCCCGGTGGACGTGTTCCCCGACCTCAACAAGCCCACGGTCACGATCATGACCGAGGCCGGCGGCATGGCCGCCGAGGAGGTGGAGCAACTCATCAGCTTCCCGCTGGAGACCACCATGAACGGCCTGCCGGGGGTGGAGTCGGTGCGCTCCACTTCCAGCGCCGGCCTGTCCTTCCTCTACGTCACCTTCGACTGGAGCACGGAGATATTCCGGGCACGGCAGATGGTGTCCGAGCGCCTGGCGTCCATGGAGGAAGGGCTGCCCGCCGGCGTGGTCCCGCGCATGGGGCCGATCAGCTCGATCATGGGCGAGATCATGCAAATCGCCATCCCGATCGACCCGTCCAGGATCACGCCCATGGCCGTGCGCGAGTACGCCGACTGGGTGCTGAGGCCGCGGCTGATGGCGATCCCTGGCGTGGCGCAGGTCATTCCCATCGGCGGCGAAGTGCGGCAGTTCCAGGTCCAGCCCGACACGCGCCGCATGGCGGATCTGGGCATCTCGCACGACCAGCTCGAATCGGCTCTGAGGAACTATTCAGCCAACACCTCGGGCGGCTTTCTGGAGCTCAACGGGCGCGAGTACCTGATTCGCAACCTGGGCCGCACCTCCAGCCTGGATGACCTCATGAACCTGGCCCTGACGGCCAGGGACGGCCAGCCGATCCTGCTGCGCCAGTTGGCGCAGGTGGCGTTCGCACCGGCAATCCGGCGCGGCGACGCGGGCTTTGAGGGCCAGCCCGCCGTCATCCTGGGCATCCAGAAGCAGCCCACCGCCGACACGATCAAGCTCACCCGCTCGATCGAGACCGCGCTCGACGAGATGAAGCGCTCGCTGCCCGCAGGCATGCAGGCGCCGCGCGTGACGTTCCGCCAGGCCAGCTTCATCGAGTCCTCCATCAACACGCTGCAGGGCAAGCTCATCGCCGCCTCGGCCTTTGTCGCGGTGATCCTGTTCCTCTTCCTGGGCAACGTGCGTACGACGGTGATCGCGCTGGTGGCGATTCCGGTGTCGATCTTCATCACCGCGCTGGTGTTCCGCTACTTCGGGCTGTCGATCAACACCATGACGCTGGGCGGCCTGGCCATTGCCATCGGTGGCCTGGTGGATGACGCGGTCGTGGGCATCGAGAACGTGATGCGTCGGCTCAAGGAGGATCGCAGCCGCCATCACGAGCACCGGCTGCATCCCATCGAGGTGGTGGCGCGTGCAACGATGGAGGTGCGCTCGGCGATCCTGTACGCCACCGTGATCATCGTGCTGGTGTTCGTGCCGCTGTTTGCGTTGCCCGGCATGGAGGGGCGGCTGTTCGTGCCGCTGGGCATCGCTTTCATCGTCTCGACGCTGGCCAGCCTGGTGGTGTCGGTGACGGTCACGCCGGTGCTCTCGCTGTATCTGCTGCCGCGCATGAAGTCGCTCGACCATGGCGACACCCGGCTGCTGGCCTGGCTCAAGCGCCGCTACGGCAACGCGCTGCAGAAGGTCCTGAACCGGCCTCGCGCTGCGGTTGCCGCGGGTGCGGTGGCGGTCCTGGCTGCGGCAGTGGCCGTGCCCTTCTTCGCGACCACCTTCCTGCCGCCGTTCAACGAAGGCACGCTGCTCATCGGCATGCGCCTGAATCCCGGCGTGACGCTGGCGCAATCCACCGACATCGCGCGCCAGGCCGAAGTGCTGGTCAAGCAGGTGCCCGAGGTGACCCACGTCGGGCGCCGCAGCGGCCGGGCCGAGCTTGACGAGCACGCCGAGGGCGTGCACGTGAGCGAGCTCGACGTGGGCCTCAAGCCCGTGGGCGAGATCAAGCGCAGCATGCAGCAGATCCAGGCCGACATCCGCTCGCGCCTGGTAAACCTGCCCGCGGCCATCGCCATTGGCCAGCCCATCTCGCACCGCATCGACCACATGCTCTCGGGCGTGCGCTCGCAGATCGCCATCAAGATCTTCGGCGAGGACCTCGACACGCTGCGCGGCCAAGCCGACGTGCTGCGCAACCGGCTGGCGTCGATCCCCGGCATCGCCGATCTCGAAATCGAGAAGCAGGTGCTCGCGCCCCAGATCAAGGTGCGCCTGGACTATGCGGCGGCAGCCCGCTATGGCGTTCCGGCGCCGCAGGTGCTCACGGTGCTGCAAAGCCTCGTGGAGGGCGAGAAGGTCACGCAGATCGTCGAGGGCGGACGGCGCTTTGCGCTGGTGGTCAAGCTGCCCGAGGAGGCGCGTTCCACGCAGGGCCTGCAGGACATCCTCATCGAGACGCCATCGGGGCGCATCCCGCTGTCCAAGATTGCCTCCATCGAGGATAGCGACGGTCCCAACCAGATCAGCCGCGACGATGGCAAGCGCCGCATCGTGCTGTCGGCCAATGCCCAGGGCCGTGCCTTGTCGGACATCGTGACCGACATCCGCCGCGTGGTGGCCGAGACCAAGCTGCCCGAGGGCTACTTCGTGACGCTGGGCGGACAGTTTCAGGCCCAGGAGGAGGCCTCCCGCCTGGTGGGGCTGCTGTCCATCGTGTCGGCCGTGCTGATGTTCGTCGTGCTGTTCAGCCGCTACAAGAGCTCGAAGCTGGCCCTGCTGATCATGGCCAACATCCCGCTGGCACTGGTGGGCGCCGTGGTGGGGCTGTGGCTGGCCGGACAGCCGCTGTCGGTAGCGGCCCTGGTGGGCTTCATCACGCTGGCGGGCATATCCGTGCGCAACGGCATCCTCAAGGTCAGCCACTACATCAACCTCATGCGCTTTGAGGGCGAGGACTTCGACCACCGCATGATCCTGCGCGGCTCGCTGGAGCGGCTGAGCCCCGTGCTGATGACGGCGCTGGTGACGGCCTTCGCGCTGGCGCCGCTGCTGTTCGAGGCCGAGCAGCCCGGCACCGAGATCCTGCACCCGGTGGCGGTGGTGATCTTCTCGGGCCTGATCAGCTCGACCTTGCTCGACACCTTCCTCACTCCGGCCATGTTCTGGCTCTTTGGACGCCGCGACGCCGAGCGGCTGGTCGACGACGGCAATGCCGAGGCCTTCTGAGCTTGGTGGCCTTTTCATTCTTCATCCCTGCGCTCAACGAAAGGACTTCTCATGAAACTCAACCGCATCTGGGCCGCTGCTGCCTTGCTGGCCTGCCTGGGCACCGCCGTGGCGGCACAGGAGCACGAGCACGGTCATGGCCACGAGCCGATGCATGGCGGCGTCGTCGTCGAGGCCAGCGACATGGACTTCGAGCTGGTGGCCAAGGCCGATGTCGTCATCCTCTACGTGCGCGACCATGGCAAGCCCGCAGCCACGCAAGGCGCCAGCGGCAAGCTCACACTGCTCAGCGGCAGCGACAAGACCGAGACGACGTTGGCGCCTGCGGGGGACAACAAGCTCCAAGCCCAGGGCAACTTCAAGGTAGGTGCCGGCACCAAGGCCGTGGCCACGGTCACGCTGCCGGGAAAGAAGGCCGTCAACGTGCGCTTCGCGTTCAAGTGACCGCTGGAGGCTGACATGTGCAGGTCTGCTGCGGCCAGCAGCAGTCGTCGGAACGGGCAGCCGTCGGAACGGGGCAGCCGCGCGGGCCGGCGTGGCCACCTGCCGGGGCACTGTCGCCGCACGCCAGCGCCAGCCGCCGTCACGGCGCAACAAGGAGTCCCTCTCCATGACCTTCCAACGCACGGGCACGTTTGCAGCGCTGTTGGCCGCGGCGACATTGCTGGTGGGATGTACCTCGCCACAGCCCAGGCACATCGACGCATCCGGCAGGTATTGCTTCCGAGCCAGCGAGAGTCCAACATCCACCTGCACATTGCACGCCATTCCGTCCGAGCAGGTGGAGGCTGACGTCAAGCGATTCGAACCCGAGCCCGGCGCACTGACGCTCCTCATCGTTCGAAACCGATGGGCGGATGCCGTGAACCAGGTGGACGTCAGCGTGGATGGTGCCGGTCCGATCACGACGGTGCCCGAGAGTCTCGTGCAGGTCCGGCTGCCTGCCGGCAGGCACCGGCTCGCCCTGTGGTGGGATGCAACGCAATCGAACCTGGACATCGATGGTGCAGCCGGCGACGTGCGCTTCGTCGAGATTCAGGGCTCCACATGGTTTGTGGGCAGCCGTTACCGATGGTTCACGGGCGATGAGGCTGGCGCGCGGTCAAGGGCGCTTTCGAGCCGCCTGATCGCCGTCATGGATCTTGCGCGCTGACGGCACCGAGGCATGGTTGCCGACACGAATGCTGCCCGCAGGGCTGTAGCACGCCCGACTGTTGGTCGCACGGGCCTCGCCTGCGCTCGTGTGCGCCACCGCGCTGACCCGCCTGGAATCATGCGCAGGCAGCGAACCCGAACGGCATGGCGCCAAGATCCTGGGCTGTCGCTTGCCCCGTCTCCAGCCCACGCGGGGACGGATTGCCCGGCAGCTTCGTTCCAAGGCGCTGCGCCTGGGGCCGTTCGCGTGGAGGCCTGCATTGCACGACTGGGTCGCCGTATGGAGCCAGCATCGATCAACGCGAATCACGTGGGTACGGCACGGTCCGACGCAGCGCACAGCAGGCAAGTCATTCGCGCGCTCGCTTGTGAACGTCAGCCAAGGCGCTGTGCGGCCGTGGCCGCGGCTTGGGTGCAGGACTGTTGGCCTGGGCAAGGCTGTTGAGAATCCCGCAGTCGCCTGCAGGCTGAGCCCGGTTGCAGCGTTGGCGCAACTCTCTCAGGCGCTTTTGCAGCACGCGCAGCTCGCGGATGCGCTGGTCGACATGGCCGATGTGCGCCTCCAGCAAGGCATTCACAGCGCTGCAATCGTCCTGCGGCGCATCCTTGGAGCGCAACAACACCTGTATCTCGTTCAGGGCCATGTCGAGGTTGCGGCACTGCCGGATGAACTCCAGCCGCTCGACGTGCTCGGGACCGTAAACGCGGTAGTTGCTGGACGTGCGCGCAGGCTGCGGCAGCAGGCCTTCACGCTCGTAGTAGCGGATCGTCCCCTCCTGCGTGCCGGTGGCTTGGGCCAGTTCACCGATCTTCATGTCTGACCATTACAGGCATTCCAAATGCTCATTGACTCTACACTTGCTACAAGCTTTTTAATGACAATGCCGCCAGAAGACGTGCGGACAATCCAGGCTCATTCCGCGGGTGCTGCTATCAAGGGTGGCACGGTAGCGCGGGCACGCCGCATGCCCGCGTCAACCCTGTAGTCTCTATAATCAATTTCATGCGCCGCCGCCTTGTCATCATGCTGTTGATGCTGCTGCCGCTCCAGTTCGTCTGGAGCGCGGCCGCGGCCTACTGCAGCCACGAGACGGCGCCAACGGCCCAGCATTTCGGCCACCACGTGCACGTGCACAAGTCGGCCCAGGCCGATGACGGCGCAAAGTCCCAGGCCGATTCGGGCATCGCCGACAACGACTGCCCGGTCTGCCACCTGGGTGGCCCGTCGCTGCCGCCTGACGTGGCCGTCTTCGTCTGCGCGCATGCAGCGCCGCCCCAGCATCCCGCTGCCGGCGTGCCTTACTCATCGGCTCCGCCCGGAACACCCGAACGCCCCAACTGGCTGCTCGCCGCCTGATCCGGCGAGCAGCTGCGTTTTTTCCTTGTCCAAGGCACAAGGCCTCTTGCCCTAGGCACTCGCTCGCCGGATCCGTCCTGTTCCTGGTTCATCCCTGACTGGAGGATTCGATGCGATACAAGACGCTGGCGCTGGCCGCCGCGTTGTGCCTAGCACCTGGCTGGACCCTGGCGCAAGAAGCCATGCCCACGACAGCTGCGGCCGGGCGAAGCCTGACGCTGCAGGAAGCTCTCGCGCTGGCCCAGGCCGGCAACCCTGTGCTCAGGGCGAGACAGGCGCAGCTCGCGGCGGCTGAAGGCCAGGCCAGCGACGCTGCGGCGTTGCTGGCAAGCAATCCCCAGGTCTGGACCGAGCGCACGCGCCGCCGCGTGAGCGCGCCACCCGGCGCGCCGCGGCAAAAAGAATGGACTGCCGGCATCGAGCAGTCGCTGGAGATTGCAGGGCAGCGACGCCACCGGCGCGAGGCCACGCAGGAAGCGCTCGCGGCGGTGCGGCTGGAAATCGACGATGCGTCGCGTCAGCTGCGCGCCGAGGTGTCGCAACGCTTCTACCGCGTGCTGGCACTGCAGCGCCGCGTCGAGGTGGAAGCCCAGGCGTTGCGGCTGTTCGAGGACACGGCCCGCGCCATCGAGCGTCGGCGTGCCTCAGGCGAGGACACGCGGCTCGATGCCAATGTGGCCGTGGTCGAGGCCGAGCGTGCGCGCAACTCGCTGGGCGGCATCCAGGAACAGCTGCTGCAGGCGCGCGCCGATCTGGCCGCCGGACTGCAGCTCGATGCGGCCGAGCTGCCGCAGGCTGCCGGAGAGCTGCAGCTCACGCCCCTGGCGTACACGCGCGACGAGCTGCTGCAGGCCGCGCTGTCGCAGCCGCGGCTGCAGGCGCTCCAGGCCCGTGAGCAAAGCGCCCAGGCGAGGCTGCGGCTCGAACGTGCCGCGCGCTATCCGGACGTCACCGTCGGAGTCAACGTCGGCCGCGAAGGGCCGCTGGATGCGCGCGAGCGGTTGACCACCGTCACGTTGTCCGTGCCCTTGCCCCTGTTCAAGCACAACGCCGCGGGCATCGGCCAGGCCAGCACCGAGCTCGCTCAGGCGCAGGTGGAACGCCGCGCCGCCGAGCGTGACGCTCCCGCCCAGGTCCAGGCGCTGTGGTCTCGGCTGCAGAGCCTGCAACTCCGCGTGGAGCGGCTGCAGCGCCTGGTGCTGCCCACGCTGGCCGACAACGAGCGCCTGGCGCTGCGCTCGCGCGAGGTAGGCCAGATCGGGCTGCTGGAGCTGCTGGTCACGTCCCGGCAATCCCTGGACGCTCGCCGCGACCTGATCGACGCATTGCTGGACTACCACGCCACCCGGGCCGAGCTGGAAGCCACCGCCGGCTGGACGAGCCAGCCTTGAGAAAGAAGACCATGAAGAACCTGATGCAACCCGGTGGTCGCCGAGCGCTCGTTGCGCTGGCCGCGGCTGCCCTGCTGTCCGCCTGTGGCGGCCCCAAGAACGAGCAGCCTGTCGTGAAGGACGAGAAGGCGCAGGCGCAGGCCGAAGAAAGCTCCTTGATCAAGCTGTCGGCCGAGGAGGCGCAGCGCGCCGGGCTGCAGGTCCAGGCGCTGCAGCCCCAGGCCCAGGCCGACGTCGTCACCGTCACCGCCACCATCCGCGCCAACCAAGACCACTTCGCCCACGTCGCGCCCCGCGTGGAAGGCCGCCTCACGCAGATCGTGGCCAAGCTCGGTGACCAGGTGCGCGCCGGGCAGACTCTGGCCGTGCTCGACAGCGTGGCCCTGGGCGAAGCGCAGTCCGCCTACCAGCAGGCCCAGGCTTCGCACCGCGTGGCACAGAGTGACTTCGACCGCGCCAGCAAGCTCGTGGCCGAGGAGATCATTCCGCAGAAGGACTACCTGCGCGCGCAAGCCGAGCTGGAGAAGTCCCGCGCCGAGTTGCGTGCGGCCGAGGACAAGCTGCGGCTGCTCGGCGCGTCGCCACAAGGCGCCGGCCGGGCCAGCGCCAGCTTCGAGCTGCGCTCGCCGCTGGCCGGCACCGTCATCGAGAAGAAGGCGACCATCGGCGAGCTCGCCGGGCCCGGCGATGCGCTGTTCACCGTGGCGGACCTCTCGCGCGTGTGGATCGAGGCCAACCTCTCGGAAGACCTGCTGGCCAGGGTGCGCGTGGGCGCGCCGGCCAGCGTCACCGTCACGGCTTATCCGGGCGTGCGCTTTCCCGGCAAGGTGAGCTTCATCGCCGGCGCGCTCGACAAGGACACGCGCACCGTGGGCGCGCGCATCGAGGTGGACAACCAGGATGGGCGGCTCAAGCCCGAGATGTTCGCCACGGCCAGCATCCAGACCGGACAGACCAGGCAAGACGTGCTCAGCGTCCCCGACGCCGCTGTGCTGCTGCTGCAGGGGCAGCCGACGGTGTTCGTGCGCGAGAAGGACGGCTACGAGCCGCGGCCGGTGGAGCCCGGCGACAAGCTCGGCGGCCGCACGGTGCTCAAGTCCGGCGTGCAGCCCGGCGACGAGGTCGTCACGGCCGGCGCCTACGCGCTCAAGGCCCGGCTGCTGAAGTCGCAGATCAGCGACGAGCATTGAGGAAGGCGTCAGACCATGCTCAATGCGATTGTCGATGCCTCGCTGCGCTACAAGGTCCTGGTGCTGGTCGCCTTTGCGGTGATCGTGGGCCTGGGCGTGCGGGCCTTCCAGCAAGTGCCGGTGGACGCCTTCCCGGACGTCACGCCGATCCAGGTCAACGTCTACACCGAGTCACCGGGCCTGGCGGCCGAGGACGTCGAGAAGCTGCTCACCGCGCCCATCGAGGGCGCGATGGCCGGCCTGCCCGGCGTCGAGGAAGTGCGCTCCGTCTCGCTGTTCGGCCTGTCCTACGTCGGCGTCTACTTCAAGGACGACGTGGACATCTACTTTGCCCGGCGCCTGGTGGGCGAGAAGCTGCAGGAGGCCAAGGAACGGCTGCCCCAGGGCTATGGCGAGCCGGTGTTGGGCCCCAACAGCTCGGGCCTGGGCCAGGTGTTCTGGTACACGATCGATTCGGCCGACAAGAAGCTCTCGGCGATGGACCTGCGCACGCTGCACGACTGGACGGTGCGGCTGATCGTGCGCACCGCGCCCGGCGTCGATGACGTCATCTCCTGGGGCGGCCAGGAAAAGCAGTTCCAGGTGCAGATCGACCCGCGAAGCCTCATCAAGTACGGGCTGTCGTTCAAGGAGGTGATGGAGCGGCTGGCGGCCAACAACCGCCAGGTTGGCGGCCAGTACCTCAACGTCGGCGCCGAGCAGTACCTGGTGCGAGGCCTGGGTCTGGTCGCCAGCGTGGCCGACATCGAGTCCGTCATCGTGGCCGAGCGCAACGGTGCACCGATCCACGTGCGCGACGTGGCGCAGGTCAAGGAGGCGCCGGCCATGCGCTTTGGCGCCGTCACGCGCAACGGCGAGGAAAGCGTGCTGGGCATGGCGCTGGCGCGGGTCAACGAGAACGCCAAGAACGTGGTGGACGCGGTCAAGGCCAAGCTCGCCACCGCGCAGGCCGCGCTGCCCAAGGGCGTGACCCTGAACCCCGTCTACGACCGCACGGAGCTGGTGGAAAAGGCGCTCAAGACCGCCGAGAGCTCGCTGGTCGAGGGCTCGTTGCTGGTGGCCGTGATCCTGTTTCTGTTCCTGGGCGAGATCCGCTCAGCGGTGGTCGTGATCGTCACGCTGCCGCTGGCCATGCTCATCGCCTTCGTACTGATGCAGCAGTTCGGCCTGTCGGCCAACCTGATGTCGCTGGCGGGCCTGGCGATCGGCACCGGGATGATGGTCGACGGCGCCGTGGTGATGGTGGAGAACGCCTTCCGGCTGCTGGCGCACACGCGCGAGTCGGGCCGGCCGGTGCACAAGACGCAGCTGATCCTGCAGGCCGCGCGCGAGGTGGTGAACCCCATCGCGTTCGCCATCCTGATCATCATCGTCGTGTTCCTGCCGCTGTTCTCGCTCAGCGGCCTGGAGGGCAAGCTGTTCAAGCCCATGGCGCTGACCATCACCTTCGCCATGGCCGGCTCGCTGCTGCTGTCGCTCACGCTCGTGCCGGTGCTCGCGGCGCTGATCCTCAAGCCCAAGCAGGAGCGTGACACCTTCCTGGTGGCCCGGGCCAAGCGGCTGTACCTGCCGCTGCTGGATTGGGCCCTGGAGCGCAAGCGCCTGGTGGTGGGCGCAGCCGTCGTGCTGCTGCTGGCCTCGCTCGCCCTGTTCCCGTTTCTGGGCAAGGAGTTCATGCCGCAGCTGCAGGAGGGCTCGATCATGTTCCGCATCACCGGCATCCCCTCCACCTCGCTGGAGGAGTCGATCCGGGTGTCGAAGGCGGTGGATGCGGAGCTGCGCCGGCAGTTTCCGCAGGTCAAGACCGTGCTGGCGACCATCGGCCGCGCCGAAAAAGGCGAAACCGCCGACGTCAACTACATGGAGGTGCTGCTGGAGCTCAAGCCGCAGAGCGAGTGGCCGGAGAAGCTTTCCTACACGGGGCTCGGGCGCCAGATGCAGGAGTCGCTGGAGGAGACCGTGCCCACGGCGGTGTTCGGCGCGACTCAGCCGATCCAGATGCGCGTGGAGGAGCTGATCTCCGGCGTGCGCGCGACGCTGGCCCTCAAGCTCTACGGCGAGGACCTGGGGACGCTGGACCGGCTCACCAGCCAGATCCAGTCCGCGCTCAAGACCGTGCCGGGCGTGGCCGACCTCTCGGCCGAGGCCAACAAGGGCAAGCCGCAGCTCGTGGTCAAGGTGGATCGCCCCGCGGCGGCACGCCTGGGGCTCAATGCCGACGACATCCTGGAGGTCGTGCAGTCGGGCATTGGCGGCAGCACCGTCTCGACGCTGATCGAAGGCACGCGCCGCTTCGACATCGCGGTGCGCCTGGCCGATGAGTACCGCTCATCGCCTTCGGCCATTGCCGCGATTCCCATCCGCACCAGCAGCGGCGCCCTGGTGCCGTTCTCGCAGGTCGCCACCATCGAGCTTGACGAAGGCTACTCTTTCGTGCGCCGCGAGGCGCTGCAGCGCTACGCGGTGCTGCAGATGGACGTGCAGGGCCGTGACGTGGACAGCTTCGTCAAGGAAGCGGACGCCAAGCTCAAGCAGGTGGTGAAGCTGCCTGCGGGCTACTGGATCGAATGGGGCGGCGCGTTCGAGAACCAGCAGCGCGCCATGGCCCGCCTGGCGCTGATTGTGCCGCTGACCATCGGGCTGATCTTCATCCTGCTCTACACCGCCTTCAACTCGGTGCGGCATGCCACGCTGATCATCGCCAACGTGCCCTTTGCCGTCATCGGCGGCGTCGTCGGCCTGTTCGTCTCCGGGCAGTACCTGTCGGTGCCCTCGGCCATCGGCTTCATCGCGGTGTTCGGCGTGGCCATGCTCAACGGCATCGTGCTGGTGTCGTTCCTCAACGGCTTGCGGCAGCAGGGCCTGGCGCTGCGCGACGCGGTGCGGCAAGGGGCGGCGC
Organism: Azohydromonas lata; assembly: GCF_034427735.1. Taxonomy (NCBI): domain Bacteria; kingdom Pseudomonadati; phylum Pseudomonadota; class Betaproteobacteria; order Burkholderiales; family Sphaerotilaceae; genus Azohydromonas; species Azohydromonas lata. The sequence goes on along the minus strand of NZ_JAXOJX010000003.1, from coordinate 59,237 downwards.
TGCGGCTGCGGCCCGTTCTGATGACGGCTTCCGTCGCCATCCTGGGCCTGGTACCGATGCTGCTGTCCACCGGCGTCGGGGCCGAGACGCAGCGGCCGCTGGCAACCGTGGTGGTGGGCGGGCTCTTCACCTCGACGGCCCTGACCTTGTTGCTGCTGCCCCTGATGTACGAATGGGCCGAAGGTCGCGCCGAGCGGCGTGCCGGCGCTGCGACCACGGCGCAAGGAGAGACCAAATGAAGGAAATCAAGGCCTATGTGCACGCACACCGCATCGGCGAGGTCATCGCCGCGCTCAAGGCCTCGGCGGCCTGGGGCGCGGCCGACGGCGGGCAGCACAACCTCACGGTCTACGTCGTCAAGGGCTCGCTGGTGCCGATCGACGAACGGGAGAAGCACTACTCGATCGAGATCGGCGACGAGGTGGTCAACGAGTACAAGCTGGAGTTGCTGTGCGAAGAGCCCCACGTCGATGAGCTGGTGGCCATCATCCGGCAGGTCGGCCGCACCGGGCAGCCGCGCGCGGGCTGGGTGTACGTGACGGACGTGCAGCAGGCCCTGCCCATCGGGTGAGCCATGCATCCCGCGTTGCTTGTCCTGCTCTACACCCTACCGGCGCTGGCGGTGGCCACGGCGGGCGGCGCGTGGGCCGCTTGGCGGCCACCTTCCGAAGCGCTCACGGCCGTCATCCAGCACTTTGCCGCAGGCATCGTCTTCGCGGCCACGGCGCTGGAGCTGCTGCCCAAGGAACGGACCGAGGCGGCGCTGCCGGTCGTGATCGGCTTCACGCTGGGCATCGCGCTGATGCTGCTGGTGCGCCGGCTGGCCGGCGCGATCGAGAAGCGCGAGCAGGCGCGCCGTTTCCCAGCAGGGATGCTGGCCATCACGGCGCTGGACCTGCTCATCGACGGGCTGGTGCTCGGCATGGCGTTCGCAGCAGGTGAGAAAGCCGGTGTCCTGCTCGCCATTGCGCTCACCCTGGAGGTGCTGTTCCTGGCGCTGTCGGTCAGCGCGGCGATGTCCCGCTCGGGCGCGGGCCGCGCGGCTGCGCTGGCCGCGGCGCCGGGACTGGCGCTGATCCTGTGCCTCGCCGCAATGCTGGGACGCCTCTTCTTCGGTGCCTTGCCGCCGTTTGCGTTTGCCGTGTTGCTGGGCATCGGCATCGTCGCGCTGCTGTACCTGGTGACGGAAGAACTGCTGGTTGAAGCCCACGAGGTGGCCGAGACACCGTGGTCGACCAGCGCCTTCTTCGTCGGGTTCTTGCTGTTTCTCGTCATCGAGATGGCGGTGGAGGCATAGATGAGCCAGTGCCCACGCAATTCAACGGCCGCACCGCGCCGCGGCGCGGTGCGCGTCGTCACACCCGTGCAGTCGTCATGAAGTCAGGAAATCAGGATGTCTGAAACGCTCAAGCTCAAGCTGGACCTGCCATTGCTGCTGCCCGAGGTGCCGCAGGTGAGAGATCGCTGTGTGACACAACTGGTTGACACGCTCAAGGGCAAGGACGGCATCAGCGAAGCGCACATCACCGAAGCGGACAACACGCCGCAGCTGTGCATCCACTACGACCCGAAGGTCATCGCATTGCCGCGCGTGCGCGAGCTGGCGCGGGCCACGGGCGCGCAATTGACCGACCGCATCGGGCATCTCGTGTTGCAAACGAGCTCGATGCATGCGCGCGCGGCCCGCACCCTCGCTGCCAGGGTGCAGGCGCTGGAAGGGGTGCTGGAAGCCGAGGTGACGCCTACCGGCGCGGTGCGTGTGGAGTTCTACAGACAGCGTTTGGAGGAACCGGCGTTGCGGCAGCGGCTCCAGGCACTGGGCATCGAGGCTGAAACGCCTCACGCTCCTGGGAAACCTCATGCTCACCGTGAGGACTACGGCCACGGACACGGACACGGACACGGCCACGGGCACGGGCACGGGCACGGGCACGGGCACGGGCACGGGCACGGGCATGGCCATGCCAGCCATGGCGCCGGACAACACGCCGGGCACACGCATGAGCACGAGGACAAGGCGCATGGGCATGCGGGGCACGCGCATGGTGGACCTCTGGGTGAAAAGTCCGAGTTGATCTTCGCCCTGTTCGCCGGTGTGGCGGTGTTCGCCGGGTGGGTCGTCGAGCATTGGCAACTGGCTGGCACCGCCACCAGCACTGCCTGCTACGTCGTGGGCTATGTCCTGGGCGGTTGGTTCACGTCGCGCGAGGCCATCGAGAACATCCGGGCCAGGCGCTTCGAAATCGACACGCTGATGCTGGTGGCCGCGGCCGGCGCCGCGGCGCTGGGCAAGTGGGCTGAAGGCGCACTGCTGCTGTTCCTCTTCAGCCTGGGGCACTCGCTCGAACACTACGCCATGGGCCGGGCACGCCGCGCCATCGAGGCCCTGGCCAAGCTCGCACCCGAGCGGGCGCTGGTCAAGCGCGATGGCGCCACCGTGGAAGTCGATGTCGCGGACCTCAAGGTGGGCGACGTGGTCGTCGTGCGGCCCAATGAGCGGCTGCCAGCAGACGGCTTTGTGGTGGCGGGTCAGACCAGCGTGGACCAAGCACCCGTCACAGGCGAGAGCATGCCCGTTGACAAGCGAGCGGTGCCGGATGCGCAGGCGGCGCTGAGCGCCTTCGACAAACTGCCCGCGCAGCACCGTGTGTTCGCCGGCACAATCAACGGCGCCGGTGCTATCGAGGTGGTGGTGGCCAGGAAGGCCAGCGAGTCCACCATGGCCCGCGTGGTCCGGCTCGTGACGGAAGCCGAATCCCAGCGCTCGCCGACGCAAAACTTCACCGAGCGCTTCGAGCGGATCTTCGTGCCGGTGGTGCTGGCCACGGTTGCGGTGCTGCTGTTCGCCTGGGTGGTGGTGGACGAGCCTTTTTCCGCCAGCTTCTACCGTGCGATGGCAGTGCTGGTAGCGGCCAGCCCTTGCGCGTTGGCCATCTCGGTGCCCAGCGCGGTGCTCAGCGGTGTGGCGCGCGCCGGGCGCGGTGGCGTGCTGATCAAGGGCGGCGGACCGCTGGAGAACCTGGGCACGCTGACCGCTATGGCCTTCGACAAGACCGGGACGCTCACCGAAGGCAAGCCGCGCCTGACCGACGCGGTTCCGGCCGAAGGCGTGCCGGCGAAGGAACTGCTGGCTGTGGCCCTGGCCATTGAGGAGCACAGCGACCATCCGCTGGCGGCCGCGGTGGTCGTTGGCGCGCGCAAGACACTGGGTGCCGGGCATGCAGTGCCTGCCGTGCAGGGACTGCAAAGCATCACCGGCCGCGGCGTCACCGGCATTGTCGATGGGCGCCAAGTTCACATCGGCAAGGCCGCGCTGTTCGAGGACATCGGTGGCACGGTCGTGCCCGCCGAGCTGCGCGAGCACAACGAGCGGCTGATGGCTCAGGGACGCACCACCATGCTGGTGCGCCATGGCGACCGGTATCTCGGGGTGCTGGGTGTCATGGACACACCGCGCCCGGCGGCGCGTGAGGTCACGGCCGCGCTGCAGCGGCTGGGCATCAACCGGCTCATCATGATCTCGGGAGACAACCAGCGCGTTGCCGAGGCCGTGGCACGGGAGGTTGGACTCACCGAGGCGCATGGGGACTTGATGCCCGAGGACAAGGTCCAAGCCATCCAGGCGCTGCGCGCCAACGCCGGGAAGGTGGCGATGGTGGGCGACGGCGTGAACGACGCGCCCGCCATGGCCAACGCGACCGTCGGCATCGCGATGGGCGCAGCCGGCTCGGACGTGGCGCTGGAAACCGCTGACGTTGCGCTGATGGCGGACGACCTGTCCCAGCTGCCCTTTGCCGTCGGGCTGTCGCGCCAGACCAGCCGGATCATCCGGCAGAACCTGTGGCTGAGCCTGGGCGTGGTGGCGGTGTTGATCCCGTTGACGATCCTGGGCCTCAACATCGGCACGGCGGTGCTGTTCCACGAGGGATCGACGCTCGTGGTCGTGATTAACGCGCTGCGCCTGCTGGGCTTCAAGCAGCCGGCAACCAATTCCGAAACAACGGTGTCGCAAGCCTTTGTACGTCCAACGAGTGGTTGATTGCACAGCTCTCCCAAAGAAGGAAAAGACCATGTCCATGACCATATTCGGCGCTTCGCGTCAACCTACAGCAGTGCTTGCGGCGCTCGCCGCTGCGCTGCTTCAAGGCTGCTCGGCCATTCCTGCAGCGAAGGACGCCTATGAACAGGGCTGGCGCGAGGCCCGTGTCGTGGATGCAAGCATCGGCGACGAAGCCATTCGGAGCCTCGCGAACGACTGCCGTACGCAGGCCTCCGTGACCGAGTCGAGAAGATTTGCGCTGTTGTCGTATCGGGATGGCACCCAAGGTTTTGCCCGCTATGTCGCTGCCGTGCCGCAAGATCAGGCGGTCAAGGTCGAACGCATCTACCAAGTCAACGTGAAGGACTGCAGTTCCAGGTGGTACCGGGTCCGATAGCGCGCACGCGCAGACTCCAGTGGACCCGTGGCCTGGTGCAGATCAGAGGCATTGGGCTTCAGAGAGCACCAGACAGGCGAAAATGTCCTGCGCCTGGTCGCCCGGATCCGGCCGCCTGGGATGTATTGCGTGATCTTGTGCGGAGCCTCGAACTACATGAATACGTCCGCCAATTCGCGCTCATCGCGCTGGCTTGCCATGCTTCGAGCGTGCATGGCATTGGCACTGCTGCATGGCTGCACGGACCCGCCCGCCATGAAGGACGCCTTTGACCGGGGATGGCGCCATACGCGGGTGGTACAGGCCAAAGTCGGTGCGGAGCCGATCCCGCACATCGTCAAGGACTGTCGTACCGAGTTCGCCGCTGACACGCAAAGGCGCTTTGCAGTGGTCTCGTACAGCGATGGGGGACACCAATTCGTCAATCGCTACGTCGCGCTCGTGCCGCCAGGCTTGGCCGTTGACATGGGTGCTGTGTATCAGGTCAACATCAACGACTGCAGTTCCGCCTGGTACCGACTCCGATAACGACCTCCGTCATCACCGCAAAGGACGCCTGCCTTTCTTCTTCTGGGCGCGTCGCTGCTCGCGACGCTCGCGTTTGAGCCTGCGGTCGCGGACTTGCAGGTAGGCGCCGTAAACCATGGCCACGATCAAAACGATTGCACCGGAAATCAGCAGGTATACAAAAGGCCGGTCATGTGGATCAGACATTCGCCGATTTTCGCAGCGGTATCGACGAAGCCAAGTTGCAGGATTGAATCCCAATCTCGGTGGTTCTGCTCTATCACGACGTCGCCGCGCAGTTGGACACAACTCCAATCACGAATCGCTGTCGCGGTCGTACTTGACATGGATCCCAGCGCCGCTTGCTCGATGAGCATGCCGCTGCCTGGATACTGTCAACGCTCTGGCCGCGCCGTCATGATGGCCTACACAGGCGTTGCCGACTGGAACGCAACTGCTGCAGCACCTTGGCGCTGTGCACAGGAGCCGCTACCATTGATGCCGACTCTTGCGCGTGCTTCATGGGCATTGCCGCTGCCGGCACCGCGATGTGCGTGCCTCCTGGGTCTGACAAGTTCCAGCGCCGGCACGTGGTCACGCAAGCCCAGGACACCGTGCTTCGCGCCTGCCAGGGGCCTTGCCTGACCTGGTCCGACCGGGACGGTTGGTTCGTCGCGCCTTCGCGCTCGCCTGCGCACGGCGCCTTCAAGCGCCGTCGGCTACTGGGTATTGCCCAAGCACGGCCGCACTTCTGGCTCTTCACGTTGGCGGACGACACCGTTGTCGCAAGGCATTGCCAAGTCGCGATGCAGGCCCTGGGCAACACGCCCGCACAAGTCATCGAGGCGCTGCGCGTTGCTGTGCGCAACCACATCAAGGTCTACGGCAGCGCCGACCATGAGCCGCGCCGGCATGTGATGCCCGTGACACCGCGGCCCGTGGAGCTCTCGGGCACCCAGCGGCTGCATGAGGAGATGCCGCGCATTCGCGAGAGGCTGGGCTTCTGGTCCGCCAGCAGCTGGCTCAAAACCGAGTTCTTCCTCAACGACGCAGGACTCAACATCAGCGCGGCCCGGCACCACGAGCGGGAGTCGTTGTTCGCATCGGTGGATGCGGCTGTGCGGCAATCACCATGGCACCCGTGGAATGTCCGCGCCTGATGCCAATCGACGCCATGCAGGAAATAATTCTGCTTATCGGATCAGCACCGTCGCAGGCCTAAACTGACTGGCGTGAAAACGCGCCGGTCCGCCGCAGAGCCCGCCCAAGAGCAGCCGCTGCTGGAGCTGCCCGACGCCGCGGCGCTGTCCGCCCTGCGGGCCTGGCAAGAAGGCCTGTCCTCGCGCGAGGCCGTGGGGCGCTTCATCCCTGAGCGGCGGCCGGCGGGCGGCTCATCGCGCTCCATGATCGGCCACATCCGCCGGCAGCTCGCCGCCTTCGCGGCCAGCCGCCAACGCGAGGACCTGGCGCGGCACTTCACGGGCACGGCGCGCAAGGGCGCTGCAGCCGCGCGCGCCGTCGCGCAGGCCGTCGAGGCACTGCGCAGCACGCCCACCCCTCAGCCGCTCATTGGCGACGACGTGGGCCGCTGGCTGCCCCCGCGCGTGGCCGCGGTGCTGCGCAAGGCGGGCATCCGGACGCTGGCCGAGCTCACGCTGCGGGTGCCGCGCCGCCGGCGCTGGTGGACAGCGGTCGCCGGTCTGGGTCCGGCCATGGCCACGCAGGTCGAAGCCTTCTTCGCCTCGCATCCCGAGCTCACCGAGCGTGCCCGCGCCCTGGTGGCCGTGCCGCAGCAGGGTGACGTGCGGCCCTGGGAGCACATCGCCGTGCCGGCCGATGTCGATGGCACCCAGGGCGCCTTCCGTGCGCCGCGCGCATCGTGCTCGCTGCGAGCCAACAACGACTACGAGGCCGTGCAGTCGTGGCTGGCGTTGCACGAGGCACCAGCCACGCAGCGTGCGTATCGCAAGGAGGCCGAGAGGTTGCTGCTCTGGGCCATCGTCGAGCGCGGCGTGGCGCTGTCCTCGCTCACCACCGAGGATGCCGTGGCCTACCGCGCGTTCCTGCGCCATCCGGCACCACGCTCGCGCTGGATCGCCCCCGCCACGGCGCGCTCCTCGCCGCTGTGGCGCCCCTTCACCGGCGGCCTCTCGCCGCGCTCCACGGCCTACGCCCTGTCGGTGCTGAGCGCGATGTTCCGCTGGCTCATCGACAAGCGCTACGTGCTGGCCAACCCTTTCGCCGGCATCCGGGTGCGCGGCATGCGAGCAGCCGGGATGGACACGACGCGAGGGCTCTCCGGCGCCGAGTGGGGCCTGGTGCGCACCGTCGCCGATGCGCTCGAATGGGCGTACGGGTGGGAGCCGCGCGCGGCGCAGCGCATGCGTTTCGTGCTGGACTTCGGCTTCGGCACCGGGCTGCGCGCCAGCGAGCTGGTCGGGGCGACGTTGGGCAACATTGAAACCGACGCCGGCGGCGATGCCTGGCTGCACGTGGTCGGCAAGGGCAGCAAGGCCGGCAAGGTGGTGCTGCCCCTCATCGCGCGCGGCGCGCTGGAGACTTACCTGGTGCAACGCCGACTGCCGGTGAGCCCGGCGAAGTGGGACCCGCGCACGCCGCTGCTGGGCAGCCTCAACGGCGAGGCCGGCATCACGGCCAGGCGGCTGTGGGCGGCGATGAAGCGCTTCTTCTCGACCGCGGCCGCGGTGCTCGCCGACGTCAATCCGGCGCTGGCCGAGAAGCTGAACCGGGCCTCCCCGCACTGGCTTCGACACAGCCACGCCTCGCATGCTCTTGAGGCCGGCGCGGATCTGACCACGGTGCGCGACAACCTGCGCCACGCGTCGGTGTCCACCACGTCGCTGTACCTGCACGCTGACGACGAGCGCCGCGCCAGGCAGATCGGCGCGGCGTTTTCTGGCCGCCGTCAGCGCTGATATTCCCACTCAAAACGCACCGATTTGCACGCCGAAACTGGCTTTGCCGTAATTCAAATTTTTGTAAGTTCTTGTCCCGCAACGGGTTTCAGACCCAAAGCGCACCTTTTTGCACAAGGAGTCCGTCCACCCCATCACCGGTGTCGTCGGAGACCCGGCCGCTGACCTACAACAGTTCGAGCGTCAAATCGACATCAACATCAAGGGCGTGGTGACGGCGGTTCGCACCGCTGCTCCGCTGCTGAGCCAGAACGGTCGCATCGTGTCCATCGGCACCACCGGGGCAACCCACATCCCGTTTCCTGGCGTGTCCGATTACGTGGCCTCCAAGGCTGCTGTCGCCGCCTACACCCGCGGCTGGTCTCGCGACCTCGGTGGTCGTGGCATCACCGTGAACGTTATCCAACCAGGCGCCATCAACACCGAGATGAACCCGCAGGACAGCGCTTTCGCCGACACGCTGCGCGCAATGAGCTCGCTGGGTCGCTACGGTCAGCCCGAAGAAATCGCGGGCGCGGTCTCGTTCCTGGTCGGCCCGGATGCTCGCTACATCACCGGCGCGACCCTGAACGTCGACGGCGGCCAAATCGCCTAACCACCTGTAGAGCAGAGGAGCGCAATCATGAGCAACGCAGTCGTCATCCGCGAGAACGGAGATGCTTCGGTTCTCCGCTACGAGGCCACCTCTACGGGCGACCCCGACAGCCGGGAAATCCTGGTCCGCCAAGAGGCCGTTGGCGTCAACTTTGTTGATTCCCTGGTCCGTTCAGGCCAGTTCGGCGTGCAGTTGCCGGCAGTGATTGGCTTCGAGGCCGCCGGCATCGTCGAGCAGGTCGGCTCCGACCAGGTGTCGTTCAAAGTCGGCGACCGTGTTGGCTACTTCTACGCTCAAGGTGCCTATGCGGACTACAACCTGGTGGACTCCAACTCGCTGATTGCGCTCCCGCCGGACATCTCGACCGTTCAAGCCGCGGCATTCTTGGCCAAGGGGCTGACAGCCTGGATGGGCCTTCGCGCGATGCACAAGCTAAAGGCTGGCGACGTCATCCTCGTCCAGGGTGCGTCGGGCAGCGTTGGCTCCATTGTTTCGCGCTGGGCCAAGCATTGTGGCGCAACGGTTATCGGCGTTGCCGGCTCCAAGCAGAAGCTCGCGCAAGTTGCAGCAGGCAGTACGCTCGCTCTGGCTGCCGACGATGCGTTTTTTATGAACAAGGTTCGGGCATTGGCACCACAAGGTGTTGACGTCGTGTACGACTTCGTTGGCGATGCAACCGCCAAGCTGTCCCTGGCCGCGGTTCGCGACGGCGGCAAGATTCTGACCATCGGAGCCGCTTCCGGCCAAGCTCGGTTCGATCGCGCTGAGCTGGCTCGCCGCTCGATTCAGATCCTCGGTGGTGGAACTCCTCAGTACGTCAACACGACCAACCAAGCGGCTGCGTCCGCCGAACTGTTTGACGTGATTCGGGCCGGAGTGTTCGCAGACCTGGAAATCACGAAGCATCGCCTGGACACCGCAGCCGACGTGCATAGGGCTTTAGACGCCCGGCGACTGAACGGACTACCCGTGCTCATTCCTTGAGCGTGGCGCCGTCCAGGCAAGCATGTCTCGAGCCTCAAGCGGCAGGTTTCTGGTCGCTGCAGACGTTCCACCGCAGAGTCTGGCCGACCACACCCAGCTTTGAACAGCCCGCCGTAAAAGCAGCCCCGTCCGTCCGCAACTGGCCGAAAGCCGGTATTCACCCAAAGCCTGCTGCCAAATCAATTGAGATCCCGGCTTTCAGTCGCTAGCCGCCCCAGCAGCAGCGTGAGATCGTGCAACCGCCGGGCGATGAGGTGGCACACCTCGCCCTCGCGCTGCCACACGCCGTAGACGGCCAAGAGCCGCGAGTGCAGCAGTTCCCGGCGTTGTTGCTCCCGCAGCGACCGCCACACGATGACGTTGACCATGCCGGTCTCGTCCTCCAGCGTGACGAACACGACACACGTTGGACGTGCTGGGCCGCTGGCGCATGGTCACAATGCCGCAGGTCTGAGCCAGCCGGCCACTCGGAAACTTCTTCATTTGCGCGGCGGTGAGCCGCCGCCGCTGGGCAAGCTGCGGCCACAGCAGCGCCAACGCGTGGCTGCGCAGCGTCAGGCCCACCCTTTGCGACATGCACAACGGAATCCTGACCAGGGCTTCAGGAGGATGACCGCGCGATGCATGTCTACTCCACCAACCGAAGCGAGCGTACCTGCCCCGTCCAGACCAGTTCGAGGCTCGTGCCTCGGTACCATCCCACTTCGCCTCGCGTGGGCACCAGCACGCCCGCATGCCGCTCGTACTGACCGAAGTGGCCTTCCCAGGGCACTTGCCGGAAGCCGTTGGGAAACCTACCCCAGCGCCCTGACGAGTAGATGCCTGTGATCTGGCCGTCGGCGGCGAAGCGAAACTCCAGCGACACCGTGGTGCCGCCGTCCACCAGCGTGGCCATGGCGCGGCTATTGTCGATTCCGGTCCACGTCAGCCGTTCGCTGGGCAGCAGCGCCCACGGATACCAGGGCGCTTCGGCCAGGTAGCGGTGCAGCGCGCCGGCTTCATTTCCAGGCGGCCGTGCTCGTGCCCCATGCGCACGGCAGACAGCAGCAGCGCCTCGCCGGCGCCGATATCGTCCACCAAGGAGTCCATGACGTGCAGGTGCAGCCCCGGCGCCATACTGACTTTGGCATTCCACAGGAAGGCAGGGCTTCGAGGTGACGCGGTGTGCGTGGCCTGGAAGGGCCACCAGCGCGAAGAGCGCGTATCGGTGCGCAGCACGCCGGTCTGCTCCAGCACAACCAAGCGCGGTGCTGCGAGATGGCTCCCCAACGCCAGCTCCAGATACCGGGCTACCGGCGCGGGAAGGTTGCCAGCGGCGACCGGAGAATTCCAGGTGCTCTTATGCGCATGGGCGGCCCGCACGCTGAGCCGACGCAGCAGGGCGCGCGCGGGAGTGATGCCAGGCGTGCATGCCGCCGAAGGCACCAGCAAGCGCAAAGAATCCAGGCAACAGAACGGGAGCTATAGTGGACAAATGCTAAAGCAACATACCTGAAACTAAACAACACTACTGAACCCATTCACCCTCCTCCTGAATCCCCCTTAACCCACCTCCAAACGCACCACCACAGACCAAGGACAGAAGGCGAGAAGAGAAACTCGCGTATGTTGTTTTTGGCGGCAGTTCAGCTCTTGATCTGTGCACTGCCCAGCTCATCCGTACAGCCGCTCGTCAGAACAGACGTGGCCTATTAACCTCTGGTCTTGGCCAGCAGCGCCACCGAGAAGTCCAACATGTCCTGCACCGACGGCTGGCCCCAGGTATCGAGCGCCAGCCAGTTCATGAACGCCACTTCCGAAATCTTCGTGATCCGGCTCTTGATGCGCAGCTGCACGAGGTCCTGCTGGGCGTTGTAGCGATTGATGAGCGCCTTCTTCTCCTCCGCGCTTAGCTCGCCGAAGTAGGCACGGGCCTCCTCGCGCCGATGCTGCTCAAACTCGGCCTGGATGTCGAAATGCTTTTCCGGCTTGGCGCCTGCGGCGCCTGGTCTTCGCGCCGGCCGTATCCCTGCTCCAAGGCTTTGCGGAAGTAGGCTGCGGGCTGCTCCAGCAGAGCCTGTTTGGCGTCGGCCTGGCGCGTCTCGGTATACCTGAACGCGTCGAGGATGCTCTGCGCCGGGTACCTGGCCGCGAGCCGTTTGGCTTCCGTACCCGGCAGGCCCAGGGCCTTCATGCGCTCGAGCATGCGCTGCGCATCGCCGCCGACCGCGGCCGCCCTGCCCTTGCTGCGCACCAGGAACTGGATCGATTCGACCTTCTTCCCGCTCTTGTGCTCGATCAGTTCGACTTCGTGGCAGGGCTTCGCAGTGGTGGCCTCGGAGATCAGCGCCAGCGGCAGCCGTGAGGGGTGGCTGACGTCATCGGCTTTTGCGCCAGCTGCTCGGTACTGGTAGAGGCCAAGGCCAGCAGGCGCAACTTCCTGGCCGACCGACTCAAGCCGGAGCGCCGCGACAAGTGCCGCAGCCTGGACCTGTACCGGTTCTACCTAACACCGCCCGACGTGATCGGCCTGGCTGACCTGCCGCCGGGCTGGGGGCTGCTGCACGCCCAGGGTGCGCGCGTCATTGATGTGCTCAGGCCGCTGGGCAACATGTGGCCCGGGGCTGGCTTCGAACTACGGGGCTGGACGGAGTTTCAGCACCCAGTCAACGAGGTGGCCGAGCGCGGGGTGCTGTTTTCCATCGCGCGGCGGCTGGCCGAGGCTCAACCACGCAGGCCGGGCGGGCCGCCGCTAACGCCGCAGTCGTTGCCCTGAACCAGGCCGGCGTCCAGGCGCGAGCCACGAACCGCCGCCATGGCCGCCAGGGCATCGAGCGCCTGGGCCGTGAACAAGCCGATGGCCGGCGCGCCGCTGGCGCGCGGCCCGGCGACGTTGAGGGTAGCGATGCTGGTGGCCTCGATCCAGGCCCGCAGCGCCGAGCGCCAGTCCATGCCCGGGTGCAGGTGCAGCCAGGACTTGGCGAGCTGCCTGGCAAAGATCATCGTCTGGCGGTTGCCGCCGGTGAGCTCGGGCGCGATGGACAGGAGCAGGGTTGCGTCCGAGTCGCGCACGTTGGCCTTGGTGCGCTGGCGGTAGCCGCCGCCGTCGGGCATCTCGGTGAGCTGATACCGCGGCGGGATGGTGCCGTCCTCCGCGATCCGTCCGGTCGGACACCAGCCGCCGTGCGGGACGCCGCGGGCCAGCGCCCAATCCAGCGCGGCCCGATCCGCACCGGTCTGCCCTCCTGAAACAACGCGCTCGATCACCACCGTCACGGTCCTGCCCTGTTATTGCTGTTGCGGCGCTCAGCCGCGGTTGCACACCGCCTTGCTCAGGCTGCTGCCCACCGTGCCCGGTGCGATGGCCATCCAGTCGCCGAACATCATCCCGCCGCGCGTGGGCTCGCCGCCGCCCATGCGGCCCCGGTAGCTCTGGTGCTGCAGCAGCCGCTGGCGCCGGCCCTGGCAGTCAACTTCGACGAGAAACAGCTTGGAGAGGTCGAAGTCGATTTCCGGCTCGACCATGTCCTTCATCGCCCAGACCTCCCGCAGTGCGCCCGTAGTGCGCATGGAGTCTGGATCGACATACCAGACCGCCTTGGACTCGTCCTCGCCGAAAGCCGTCCAGTGGCCCCAGGCCGGCGCCGCGGCCAGGATGGCGACACCCATCAGCAGTGCTCCGCTGCCTTTCATTGTTTTCTCCCCGCAGTGCCAAGCCATTGTTCGCGGCGGCCTGCGCAGCTGGGAAGGCGGGAAAGTCCTTGGCTGTGGCAGCTCTGGAATTGCTCACCGCGCGCGCCATCATGCCGGGTGGCCACGCCAGCACGCGGTGGCTGGCATGTGCCGGCTTGAGCAGGGCATGCGCACCAGCACCTGGGCGGGCCCGGTCAAGAAAAAGGCCCGCGTACAGCAGCGGGCCGGGAAAAACACGAGACGCCACGGGAGGGAGTTGAGCGGCGCCTCGTGCCCACCATAACGCAGGTGCCGCCGTCGGCGGCGGCCGTGTGCATGAATGGCTTGGCGGGTCCGTGGCACCGGGCCTCGGCCGCGCGTGACGCCGGGGGCCGGTGAGGCGGCTGCCTTCGCCGCTTCAACCGCCGCGGCGCTTGACCAGTTCCAGCACGGCATTGAACTGCGGGTGGCGGCAATGGCGCACCCACCAGCCTCCATGCCACTTGCCAGCGTGGATGCTGCAGCACAGACGGCCCTGCAGCCTTGCCAGGAATCGCAGGGGCGGTAGCGTGGCCGGCATGCTGCAGCCCAACGGCTTTGCGCTTGTCTCTGAAGACGCGTGCTCCCTTTCAGGCCAGGCCGTGGCCGCCATCCCAGCAAGCAATCAAGGACGCTGATGAACGTCACCACCGTCATGCTCTTCGACGAGCAGCGCAACACGCTGATCGGCGCTGCCACGAGCGCCCGGGAACAGGCTGTGGCATGCGCGGCAAGCCTGCGCCTTGTGCCGGCATTGGCCGCCGATTACCGCGGGCGTGCCGCCGCGTTGGGCAACGCCCTGGCGGCGCTGGATGTCAACGCGCGGGCCGGCAATCTCGCTGCGGAGCTCGGAGAGTTGCAGGAGCGGCACGCACGGCTGCAGCGCCAGCTTGAGGTGGAGAAGGCCCGCGGCGACGAACTCGCGGCTGCACTGCACAACGCCCTGGAGCGGTTGGGCCCGGCTTCGACCCCGGCCAAGGGCGAAGCGGCACGCGCGCTCGCCTCGGACACCTAAAGGCCCGTTGCCCACGCGGTAGGCCGCAGCCGGCTCAATCGCAACGTGCCGACCGGCCAGGATGCCGGCCACGGCGTCAGGCCGGCTCGCGCTGCCGCCGTGCAGGGCGACGCGCCGCTCAGAGCGCCTTCACATAGACGGCAACGCGCTCGCCGTCGTGAACCACGACTTCAAGTGGCATCCACCCCTGACGCCGCAGCAGGCCGTGTGCGGTGCTGGTGGCGCAATGGATGCGCTCGAACCCCAGCTCACGCGCTTGCTCCTCCACCGCACGCAGCAGCGCCGCGCCAATGCCCCGGCCCCGCATGCCGGGATCGACAAGCCCTGCAGCCGCCCAAGGACACAGGTGAGCGTGGCTTGCGATGGACTGCGCCTTGAGGGCGGCGACGCCGCAGACGCGCCCGGCCTGCAGCGCCACCATCCCGATGGGCAGGCTGCCCAACCGGGCGCAGGCCTGGAGGTCCTGCAGTGCCGACCCCCTGCCCCCGGCGCCGTAGTAGTCCGGCCACTGCGCCTCGAACCACTGGCGCAGGATCTCGATCGCGTGCGGGTGCCACGCCAGTGGTTCGACGGCAATGTCCCCGGGTAGATGACTGTGCTGCACGGCGCTTTCCTCCTGGGCTGCGGTCAGCCCAGGTATCTACCCTGCACGCGCCCTTGACCATCCGCAGAGCTGGCGTACAGGTGTGGGACATTCGCGGCCACGCTGCCCGCCGGTGTCAGCACTTTTCGCCACTTCAACCGCCGCGGCGCTTGACCAGGTCCAGCACGGCCTTGAACTGCGGGTGGCGGCAATGGCGCACCCACTCGAAGAGCACCATTTCGTCGCTGACGACGGTGGCGCCGGCTTCGCGCAGGCGCTGCATGGCCGCTTGCTTGTCGGCAGCGCGGCGCGAGCCGCAGGCCGTCTCGACCACCCAGGTCCGGAAGCCGCGCTCCAGCAGCCCCAGGGCGGTTTGCATCAGGCACACGTGCGCTTCGCAGCCTGCGATCACGACCTCGGGCCGGTCGCCTGGCGCACGGCCCTCGGTCAGCAATTCCGCCAGCCCGTCGCTACAGGCGTCGAAGTGCATCTTGGACAGCGTCACGTCGCAGCGCCGGCGCACGGCTTCGTCGTTGCGGCCGAGCCCGTCCGGGTTCTGCTCAGTGCCCACGATTCGGATGCCCAGCGCGCGCGCGGCGTCGGCCAGCACAACCGCGGCCTCAACCACGGCCGGGGCGCCATGGATCGCCGGCATGAGCCGCCCCTGGTAATCGACCAGCACCAGCACGCTGCAAGCGTCCATCTTCAGCATGGCCCGTTTCCTTCCCGTTGACGGAGTGTGTTGCGGCAAGGATAGGCGGGCGCTCTGGCCAGTGGAGGCCACGTGAGCTTGCGCGTATCGCAGGCGTACGATCCCGCTGGCGCCTGCGTTACGCCGGCCGCCTGTCCCGGCCCATGCCGGACAGGCCATCCCGGCCAAGTCACACCTATCCAATTACTCGGATTCAGATAGCTTTCATGCAGTCCACCAGCCACAAGCTCCTGCGCATCGGCGTCTTCTATGACGGCGAGTATTTCCGTCGCGTGAGCAACTACTACGCCGGCACCCACCCGCGAAAGGCCCGCATCAGTATCGAGGGGCTGCACAACTTCATCCGTGCCCGTGCCGCCGCCGCGGAAGGCACCGGGCTCAAGCTGGCGCAGATCGTGGACGCGCACTATTTCCGCGGGCGCATGAAGGCGCGCGCGGCTGAGGAGCGCGACATCCTGTTCCAGGAGCGCGCCTTCGAGGACGTGCTCATGTACGAAGGCGTGACCACGCACTACCTGCCCAAGGGGCCGGAGGGCGAAAAAGGCATCGACGTCTGGCTGGCGCTGGAAGCGTTCGAGATGGCGATCTACAAGCGCTACGACGTGCTGGCGCTGATCGCGGGCGACGGCGACTTCGTGCCCCTGGCGCGCAAGCTCAACACCCTGGGCACGCGCGTGATGCTGCTGGGCTGGGATTTCAGCTTCTCCGACAGCGCGGGCAACCTGCGCGAGATGAAGACATCCCAGCTGCTCTACGGCGAGGTGCCCTACGCGCTGCGCATGGCCGAAGTCATGGATGCGTCGCGCGAAGGCGGTGATCCGGCCTTGGACGGGCTGTTCCACCGCCCGGAATACCGCCCCTCCTCTATCCCGAGTCCGCTGACCACCACCATCGGCGTGTTGACGGCGCCGCCAGAGGTCGGCTCCACGCAGCAGGGCCACATTCTCAATCTCCGGGATACCTACGGCTTTATCCAGCCCGATGCCGGCGGGGACAATATCTTTTTCCCCTTCAGCTCATTGGCGCCGGGTGAAGCGCAGCGGTTGCAACCGGGTATGCGTGTGTCCTATGAATACAGCCGCGGCGAGCGCGGACCAATTGCGCCGAGGGTTTGGATATTGCCCGGCCCGATATTGCCGGCCTGAAGCTGGGCATCGAGGGGTTCGACGAACGGTCCAGGCTTGAAGCCGCCAGGTGGAAAGCCAAACGCGCGGGGAAACCAGATCGCGAGTTGGCGGCCCACCCTCAGTGCAGCGAGCGCATCGCGCTGTTCGCCGACGAAATCGTGCGCTGCCGCATTGCCCTCCTTGCGCAGCAGATGCAACAAGCCTGCAATGTCGCGGTCGATGAAGTCGCGACGCTGCACCTCGGCCAAACGATCTATTTGCTTGCTGCCCCGGGCGTCTTCTTCGATGCCCGCGAGGGCAAAAAGGTGGCGGGCAACGGCTTCGCCGAACTGCCTAAGTTTCAGCAGGCAGGTATTCGGATCGTTTGCGTAGTGCTGCTCGGCAGACGAGGCCAGCGAAAAAAGCGGCGGCTGATGAGGCGGCTGTTTCAGAAACGAGAAATTGCTGGCTTCTTCAATTGCGCTGACTGCCATAGGAGCGAAGGGCACAACCTCTTGTGCCTCCGAAGCCAAAGAAGAGCCGGAGGTGGCGCATAACGGAATGTTGCCTTCTTTATACCTGACCAGACCGGCACTTGAAGTGCTGCTGCGCAGCGAGCAACGCAAATTGGCCCAATTTGGTGAGAAGGCCCTTGCCGCGTCGCAGCTTAGCTAGGCGCCGCCTTTCGCATCCTGGCGTCCGGCTTCACGCATGTATTGGCCATGCCAGCGCCAAATATTGGCCGCCAGTATGCCAGCGACGAAAACAGCAGCATAGTCCGTGAGTTGCTGCATTGGAGTTGAGCTATTGGTACACATGGCTGGGGTTTGGTTATTCGCAAAAACAAAAACATGGGGAACAGCGGGTGAGCAGCGCAGGGCCGTGGCGTCGATGCGTTTCTGCATTTCAATTGCAACGGCACGCCTGGTACAGCTCAATGGTCGGTCACCTTGTTATTCGACCAATCGCGGCAGCAATGCAGCCTCTTTTACTTTCCCTGCTTGATCAAATGAAATGGCAACTTTGATCATTGAATTCCGACCCAAGAGCGTACCGGCTTGTTTTTCTATCCTGCTGATCATGTCTTCGTGCGCCGACTGTTGTTGGTAAGCGGCCTTCAAATGAACAACCTGCCGAAGCTGAATGCTTTGACGCCTCAACTTAAGCGTACTGTCAGAGTTCAACACTGCACTGGTCAAGTGCTCCTTGGCCTTTTCATTCAAAGCTTCACTGTAGCGCTGCATGCGTGCACGCCACATCTCTCCATCCAGTTTGGGCCTGGAAAACTCCTTGCCAAGAGGGTCCAGGTAAGAAACTATGAAGTTTATAAGTCCGAAAAGATGAATTACAAGCTCATGCCGAGCCAGAAGAGGCTGCAAGGCTTCGGCATGACTCATGATGGCATTGAAGGTGTTTTCGGTACCACCAAAAGAATCAATGTCAGCCTGATTGTTTATCTCTTTGATGAGGCTGTCGGCATCCTCAAACAACTTGTCCCTGAATACGTATGCGTCGCGCGAAATACTTTCCACAACATATTTCATGTTGGTTGGTACTTCTTCCGGACCCTTTAGATTTTTCATGAAGGCTACGATACCTTCAAGATAGCTGATGGACCCTGACAGGTTTGATCGGTCGGCCGCTTCAAGCTTGTCCGCCAAACGGGAAATTCCACCCTTGATCGTCGCCAAACTTTTTTCTATGTCGGCCAAGTGCGATTGCGCGACGGCAATGCTCACCAGTTGAAATGCACCGGCCGCCAACTGGCGAAACTTGCCTGCCTCGACCACCCGTCCCTTGCCGACAATGATACCCGCCTTGTTGACGGCGTCGGCGAGAACTTCGCCTTCTTTGGTTCGCATCATGGTGTAGACACCGTCCCGCAACCCGTCCTGCACCTCTTTCTTGAAGGCGATTTCTATGGTTTTGCCAGGGACACTGATCGCTCCATTGAGCAAATCCATGGCAAGTTGAGAAGCTTGCTTCACCATATTGCTAGACTTGTCGATTTTGAGCGACTTGGTCGGGAACGCAGAAATTTCCGAGCCGCTGGCCACTACAGCATTTGATTCGTCACAAATAACAACGTCAGCCACAATCAGTCCTTGGTTTGTTGGTGGGTTGAGTTTCAAGACGCTTTGGTTTCCTTGCTCCTTTGCCGCAAATAGGCAATTTGCAGCACGCACGGCACGGTCACCCGGTAGGCCGGACTGGCCAGGTCGAAAAGTGCCCATATGACCGTCACAGCCCACCCTATGGGTCCGGCAAATGCGCCAATGCCTCGCATCAGTGCACCGTTGGCTGCCAAAACTAAGCCGCGGCCAAGCAGCTGCTCGGCCGCGCCGTTGGCAACGGCAGCAGCCAACATATAAGTTCCATAGCCACCCGCCACCACCGCCGCCTGCAATGCATCAATAACACCCGGGCCTGCGCCTACCACCCTCCCGCCTGAAATCTTCGAAGCGAAATCCCGTTGTTCAGTAGGCGACATCTTTTCCATGGCCTTGACCGCAACGGCAAGGAGAATTTTGGTTTCTAGGCTTTCAGTAGACTCGGTTTTATCCGCCTTGACCTTGAAATGGCTGGCGACATCTTCAACAATTTCCGGGTAGGGAACCCCCTTGCCGCGAAAGAAATTCATGATGGTATTGCCACCAAAATCCTGAATTTCCTTAGCAAGCACGTTTATGTTTTCGCTTAGGGCATTTGACTGTCTGCAAACCTCCAGATAGGCGCGCACGGATGAGTCTAGGGAAATACGCCCCTTGCCACTGTCAGTGATGTAGTCGGAAATGATAGTCAAATCACTTTCCTCCGCGGTCTGAAGAACGCCGATCAAATCCAGGTCGGTGGTGATGTATTTGCTCATGATTCTATCTATTGGCGGTGACGAGCATTTCAGCTCTGAGCGACTTCGCGGTTACCCAGCATTGTCGCCAGTGCGGTGGCCTGTATTTTCTTTCCCTTGCCCTGCTTGCGAACAGCGCCTTGGGCCATGGCCGTCATGGCTAGGATGCCGACTTGCTGTCGGCTGTTGATATCTAGGGAGTAATCCTCGCCCTGCAATGTTTCGACAAGCTTAGAGGAACAGTCCAGTCGTGCTACACACGCGGCGCCCAGAAGCCTGGGACCGTTAACTTTTACCGAATCCTTGCGTAGATAAGCACCTTGTTGAGCAAGAGCAGATTGCGGTACAAATGCTCCCAGCCTAATTCAGCGCACTTCTCTTTGCGGGACGGCTACCTGTGCGTCTCGACCGCTCGCAGAATTACTGAATCCGGCTATTTGAATTACTGGACTTCAACAGGCATTGATTTACCCTTAGGCAACTTGATGCTGAACGCTCTGCACCAGTGCCTGGCCTTCAGCCAGGGAGAGGCCGAAGTCTGCCGGTGTAGCGCCATCGACGCGGCGCCTGAAGGTGCCGACGACCACAGGCTCGCAAGCTGTGCCTCCTTGCTGCTGCACCAATACCGTCCATTGGTGTTCCATGGCGGCCTCCGGTGTCGCGATGTCAGGCAGCGCAGCCTACGCCGTCGGTAGCCAGACTCCTCCACATTCTTTCCACTCCCACGATTAACGGACTTCAACATCTCGAGCGCCAATAGCCCGGAGTTGGACGCCGCATACGTTGAATACTGCTTTGACACAAAGAGTTGTTTCATTGGCATAAGCGACACTAGGGATGTGCTGAACAATTCGCTTTTTCTCGCTGAGCGCGTTGCAAGCTGTTGATCCGCAGTGGTCCGGCGATCGACAACTTGAATTGATCAGCGTTTCCCTAGCGCATCAAGAATCCTCATTCTTATCCCATGCTCGACACTGATTTAGCCGATGCCCTCTCTCCTCAAATAGGCCGTCATTACCGTGAAGCCCTTACCCACATCGAAGCCGTTCCTGCCCACGCTTTGTCGCAACTACGAGCTTGTGCACATTTAATCTGCGATTCATTGGCTAAAGGCATCTCGTTGCCTGCGTCTGCTGCCCGCGATCTTGGCCGTAAGATTGAATACTTGCTACAGCGCGGCGTCATAAATACATCCATTGAAAACCTGCTGGAGACCTTAAGAATTAATGGGAACAAAGGTGTTCACCCTGAGAAATTTGTTTTGGCGCCACAACAGTTGGGGGAACTGGCGCACGAGTCGTTGAGTGCAGCACAACGTCTACTTGAAATATGTTTCCGACGCCACTATCCAAATCAGATTCTCGCTAAAGTCGAAAATTCAAATCTAAAACTAATCAACATTCAAGGCATAATATATCAAGCTGCGGTTGAACGAGATCCCGAATCTTGCTATATAGCAGGCAAGTGGTTGCTCTCAAAAATCAAAGAGCATGCCCCGGCAATTGACGCGAACGATTACACTGAAACAATAGATCAAATGCTATCTAATCAAGCGCTTCGAGAACAAGCCATTTTATGGCTAAACCACGGCTCCTCTGCTCAGCACATGCCTTCGACTTATGAATATGGTCAACTTCTGGCTCAATGCTTTGCTGGCGAAGAAAAAATTAGCTTGGGAGAGGGTCTTATATACAAAGCCGCTCAAAAAGGGCATGTCGAAGCTCAAAATCAGATGGGAGCCTACCATTTGTATGGTTCAAAAATATTTGAGAAAGACTTAGTTGAGGCACGTAAATATTTTGAGCTGGCCGCATCCGATGACAATCCTATGGCATTGGCTCAACTGGGTTATATGTACAAGCATGGCTGGGGTGGTCCAAAGGATGAGATTGCGGCACTCGAATGCACCAAAAAATCTGCTGAAGCTGGTTACCCGCAAGGTCAGTATAATTTTTTTGTACATTTATGGGACGATGGGCTGTCTACTGAACAAAATTCAACAGCTTTTTCTTGGCTTCAAAAGGCTGTAAAGCAGAATTTCCCGGAAGCACTGTTAACCATGGCCAATCTTATTAGATCGAATATGATTAATGGCAAAAACTTCTCTGACGCGGAAAAACTATATGAGCAATGCTTACATTACCCAGAGACAAGCAGCAAAGCAAGAGTGGAACTTGCTAAGCATTACTTTTATTCCAGTCGCGAATTTAAACACTTGCTTATCGCCGCAGCATTAATTCAAGAGTGTTATGAACGTGAAAAAGGCGAAGGCAAATTATCACAGGAGTGCTTAAGTATCTCACCAAGTCTGATAACAAAGATCAGAAACGAGCTTGCAGGGTTTGCGCTTGACCATAAAACTTTTGAAAACGCCTTTCTTGTCCTTCAATATTTTGATCAAAATGGTCGCCCATGTCTTAACCGGATGACGAAAAGTCGCGAAATTTATAACAATATAATGAATATTTCGAAAAAAATAAGGTCGAAAAATCACCCAATACAAAATGACCCGGGAATTTTGCTTCAGAACTTCACCAATCTGCCAACAGTAAATTTTTTGAATCACTTTAAAAATATTAAAGAGCACTCACTGTATACCAAAGTTGGTCGAAATGAGAAATGCCCATGCAATTCAGGCAAGAAATACAAACACTGCTGCAGTGGATAGCAATCTTGATAAAAGACCTATTTAGATACTCTCTGCGTAAAGGCGCGGCAAGCGTGCTGAGCGACATCCTAGTCATGAAGCAGGGTGACCTCGGGGGTGTCGGACTTTCGATGCATTTTGGTGCGCTTGACCCCGATTTCTTCTTTCACGACAAGCACTTGCAAAACGTTGTACGACTATCATTGAGGTAGCCACTGCAAGCAACGCAAAACGTTGACTTCACAAACTTTTTTCACTCAGGCGCACCAAAATGCACCGAAAATCCGAGAACCCCGAATACAGCCGCGGCGAGCGTGGGCCGATTGCGTCGAGGGTTTGGATATTGCCCGGCCAGACATTTCCAGCCTGAAATTGGGCATCGGAGCATTATGTGAAATGCATCCAGAGCATGGCATTCACAAACAAGGTAACTTTTTAATTGTCAGCAGCGTCTGAGTATTTCAACTGAATATATCCTCAGTTCAGCCTGGAAATGTGCTCGCCGCTCGATTTTAGGTAGCAATGAAGTCAGGTGTTAATTGACAAATTGAAGGCATCCTAGAATACGGAAGCCAAATCACTTTTAAGGTATTGCTGCCAACCGTCGTCCTTCGTTACGAGTCCCATACCGCTCTCCGGCGCAGTACTGACTTCTTAGACTCGGCCAAATGGGATAGGTTCTAATTTGTGGCTGGCCAAATATCAATTTTCAGACCTGAATCCGTGACTTGGATGGTAGCTGGTCAATTCACGGATTCAGGTCAAAGGCTACCGACAAGCATCGTCGCGGCCCGCTTGTCGGCGACGCCATACCGGGCCCACGAAAATCAGCGCAAAAGTCGCCAGCAGCCAGGCGGGGGGTTCGGGAACCTGTGTCGGAACGCCATGGAGCCGGTAGGTGAGGTCGAAGAATCCGGGCGTGCCTTGAATATGGTTTCGGTCCAACTGGCGCACCCCTTGCGCGGCCGGGCCCTCCGCAGCGATGGAGAGCCATCCGATGTCCTGGTTTGTTCCAGACACCCCAATCCAGTAATTACCCGCGCGCAGGAATACCGGATTAAGATCGATTTCCGCCCGGCGAATTTCGGTCGATTCATCGACCGCACGATCTATTTGGTCCTGGAATTCATGCCAATTATTCCGCCCCGGCTGGCCTTGAAAATCCCTTCGGATTTTTATCGTCACCGCGCTGCCCGGCTCGCCGAGAAATGGGGAGGTGTAAAGATCGAAGCGTGTCAGGCGGCTGTCCTGAGCCAAGTCCAAGTGGACCAGGAAATTTTGCCCGTCAGACCGGTTTTCAGGGCCGCCGGCCAGTTTGTCCACCACTGGCGGCTTGTCCACCAGCAGGATCGCGTGGCCCACTCCGCTCCACGAGGTCAACGCGGCCATAGCCAGCCATACGGCAGAACATCTCATTGTTGCTCTCCTTCACGGCCCGCCGCGCGGCGCGCGCCTGGGTCGCAAGGTGAAACATGGCACCACAACGGCCGCTGGACCAGGAAGCAGTTGCTACGTCTGCTACAGACTGGTGCACCGGCCCGACCGGAGCATTCAATTGCAGACGGGTGCGCGTGAATCCCGGCCATTCCCTTTTGTGTTTTTTAGCTTGAGCCATCGACCTGTCTTAAAGCGGATCGGTCTTGCGAAGGTGCTTCATTATAAAAATCAGGCAGCCAATGAACTATCATGGCAGGATGCTTAGATAGTCATCAAAATTCAGCTGTCAGCAATATGGATTGCCATCATATAATTAGGCTTGCTGTACTGGCTTTGTCGCTATTGAATTCTGATTATTATAATATATTTAAATATGTCACAGGAAATATTAATTGTTTTGACAAGATTCAAGCAAACGCAACTCTTCAAGAGTTGGGGCAGTGGAGTGTATTTTTAATAGGAGTTCAAGGGAGTGCAATTGCAGTCATGGGGTTCTTGTTTGAAAAGGTTAGCGTTAAGCAAGCGGGTAAAAAATTCAACTGAGTGATTGGCAAACAACCCTTACAACCGCAGCAATACTATTCTTTGGCATATCAATTTTATTGGCAACCTGACTTTTGGTTGCAATACCTTCAATTGGAACCTATCCCATTTGGAGATTGGTTCGTCAAACAAAAATGCCGCAAGCCAAATGCAGCATGACCAACTAAGTATCGACTCGCTTTTCCCAACGTACCAGAGGTTGTCAGACTTTCGGTCCATTTTGGTGCGCTTCGATCCCAAAAAACAACGGATTCAATAACTCGCGTCGCTGCTGACAGTCACCACAACAGTCGTCGTACAACGTTTTACAAGTGCTTGTCGCACAATAAGAAATTGGCAGCAGGCGCATTATCAACCCGGCAATTAAAAAGAGTACGTGGCCCGTGAGCTGGCGTACACGGCCTGCTCGTCTTCGAAATAGCCCCTGACACGCTGTGGCATGTCGCTCAGCGCCTCCATGAAACGCAGGGCAATGCGCTTGAGAGTGCTACGGTCGCTGCTGCCAGGGCGCATGCGCAGTTCAGTCTTGAGGTCACGGTTGACGAGTTCGTCGGGGTTCATCTGCGGCGAATGCGGTGGCAGGTAGAACAGCTCGATGTCGTCCTTCCTGGCCTGCGCCCACTGCCGTACTTTTTCGGCGCGGTGCACGGCCAGGTTGTCCACGATGAGAAACACTTTGGCCGGCGAGTCGTGCACCACATCGGCCATAAAGTCGATGAAGCGCTCGGCGTTGATGGCGCCATCATGAAAGCCAAAGCGCAGCAGGCCCTGGTTGGTAAGCGCCGAGATCATCGTGATGCCGGGCGTAGGGCGCCGTGCAGCGTGCTCGATCACGGGCGTGTGGCCTTTGGGTGCATAGCCGCGCAGCCAGGCCGTATCCTGGCGCACGGCCGTCTCATCCGCCCAATGCACCAGGGCCCTTTCGACCTTGGCACGCCGCACAATGGTTGGATACTCAACCTCCAGCCATTGCCGAACTTGCTCGGGTCGCTGCTCCAGCGCCCGCTTGGCTGGGCGCTGCGGCGTGAAGCCCCAGCGCCTCAAGTACTCGCCTACCGTGCGGACAGGCATGTCAATACCAAAGTCGAGCTTGATGGCCTCCTGCACGGCCTTGCGGCTCCACAGCGCATAGGGCAGTCCCAACCGCGCCGGGCTGCCGCCCACGATCTGCTCGCGCAGCCGTCGCTCGTCTTCGAGCCCGAGTGTGCGCTTGTCGCCCAGCAGCCGGCCGCGGCGCGTCGAAGCCACGTCTGCGGGCTGCTGCTCATTGAGTCGGTAGCGGTTCACCCAACTCATGACCGTGGAGCGGTGTAGCCCCACGATGGCTGCGATCTCGTCCCACGTCTTGTGCGCCTGTCGCAACCGGTGCGCCTGACGACGCAGTAACTGCAGCGATTCCTCGGAAAGTTTGCGACCGTCGGGCTTGTCCATGAGTACAAATTAGGCGGTCGGGTCTCTTATTGCCAGGTTAATAAGTCTGCCGCAATCGATCGTTTTTCGCTCTATGGGCTGTCAAGCAATCGCAACTCGGTCACGGTCAATATTCCATCAATCAACGTCAGCACGAAGCTCACCGTCTCCCCTGCCCTGACGACGGTCATATCAACCGAGATGGCCACCGGAAAATCCATGGTCATCGCCGGCATGCCCAAGCTTGGCATGTCGTCGTGGTCCACCGTGACGAGCCGGTTAGGGACATCGACGTCCAATAGCTTGCCAATCCCCCTGAACGTGGCCGGCGCAGCCGCCGATTCCTTTGCAGGGCTGACCGGCGCAGGCTCAGCGGCCTGCACCGCGATGACCGCCGTGCACAGTGCCGCGGCTGCAAAAATGATGCGGGTCAGTTTCAATTGCATGCTCACCTTCTTGAAGCAGGCTGCTCGTTCCCATACGGAGCCTTGCGCGCATCGCGCTCCGACGTCGCATGGGTGAGCGCCGCGCCCAGGGCGTCAAGCTGGCGCTGCCGGGTGCGCAGCCTTGTCGAGGGGAACGCCGCTGCGAGCCAAGCATAGACCACGTACTTCAACAGCTTGCCGGCCCACAACGCCACGATGACCTCGGCCACCGGCAGCCGCGAGATGGCGGCGAACATGAGCGCGGGCGTCAGCGGCAGGGGCAGTGCCGAGATCAGTAGCAGCGCTGGCGTCCCGTAGGTGCCGAGCCACCGGGTCGCGTCCGCCCACGCCGCCGAGCGCACGACCTCCGGGTAGCTGTCGAAGAAGCGCGCCCAGCCCAGGTGGTGAAACACCAGGTACAGCAGCGCCGCGCCCAAGGCCGATCCCACGCTACCGCCTAGCGCCAGCATGAACCAGCGTCCGGGTGCGAGCAACACGGCCGCCACCAGGATCGACGCGAACGGCACGCTCATCGACAGCGTGGCTGCCGTTGCCATTGCGGCGACTACCAGCGGGAAGCTGTGGCGCTGCGCGTGCCGCGTCAGGGCGCGCAGCAGCCCGGTTTCCAGCGTGGGTCGAAACACCACGGCGCGCGCGTCAGGCGGGCTGGGCCCGCGCCGCGCCTCGCGGCTTGCGGGCGCGCATGAGCACGTAGGCCGCTGGCACGACGAAAAGCGACAGCAGCGGCGCCGTGACCATGCCGCCGAGCATGGGTGCGGCGATGCGGCTCATGACCTCGGAGCCCGTGCCCGTGGCCCAGACGATGGGCACCAGGCCCGCCAGGATCACGGCCACCGTCATGGCCTTGGGGCGCACGCGCAACACGGCGCCTTCACGGATGGCGTCCAGCACCACGTCGCGGCTGGGCGCCAGGCCACGGTCCGCGCGGTCCTGCAGCGCATGCTTGAGGTACAGCAGCATGACCACGCCGAACTCGGCCGCGACGCCCGCGAGGGCGATGAAGCCCACGCCCGCGGCGATGGACATGTTGTAGCCCAAGGTCCACAGGAACCAGATGCCGCCCGTGAGCGCGAACGGCAGCGTGGCCATGATGAGCAGCGCCTCGTCGAAGCGCTTGAAGGTGAGATAGAGCAGCACAAAGATGATCAGGAGCGTCGCCGGCACCACGACCTTGAGCCGCGCGTTGGCACGCTCCAGGTACTCGAACTGGCCCGAGTACGCCAGGCTCATGCCCGGTTCCAGCTTCACCTCCTTGGTGACCGCCGTGCGCAGGTCGTTGGCCACCGCCGCCAGGTCACGCCCGCGCACGTCCACGTAGACCCAGCCCGAGGGGCGCGCGTTCTCGCTCTTGAGCAGCGGGGGCCCGTCGGTCACCTGGATCTTCGCCACTGTGCCCAGCGTGATCTGCTGCCCCATGGGCGTGAGGATGGGCAGGCTTGCCAGGCGCGCGGGCGAGTCGCGCCACTCGCGCGGGTAGCGCAGGTTGATCGGAAAGCGCGCCAGCCCCTCCACGGTCTCGGCCACGTTCTCGCCGCCGATGGCGCCGGCCACCACCGCCTGCACGTCGGCGATGCTCAGGTTCAGCCGCGCGGCGGCGGCGCGGTCGATCTGCACGTCGATGTAGCGCCCGCCGGTAAGCCGCTCGGCCAGGGCCGAAGAGACGCCGGGCACGCCCTTGGCGATGCGCTCGACGTCCAGCGCCACGCGGTCGATGGCCGCGAGGTTGCCGCCGGTGACCTTCACGCCGATGGGGCTCTTGATGCCGGTGGCCAGCATGTCCAGCCGGTTGCGGATGGGCGGCACCCAGATGTTCGCTAGGCCGGGCACCTGCACCGTGCGGTCGAGCTCCTCGATGAGCCTTTCCGGCGTCATGCCGGCGCGCCACTGCTCGCGGGGCTTGAGCTTGATGGTGGTCTCAAACATCTCCAACTGCGCCGGGTCGGTGGCCGTCTCGGCGCGGCCGGCCTTGCCGAAGACCAGCTCCACCTCCGGCACCGTGCGGATCATGCGGTTGGTGACCTGCAGCAGCTCGGCGGCCTTTTGCGCCGAGAGCCCCGGCAAGGCCGAGGGCATGTAGAGCAGGTCGCCCTCGTCGATGCGCGGCAGGAACTCGCCGCCCAGGCGCGACAGCGGCCACAGCGTGCTGGCGAAGACCAGCACCGCCAGGGCCAGCGTCGTGCGCGGCCGGTGCAGCACCCACTCCAGCGCCGGGCGGTACACCGCGATGAGCACGCGCGTGATCGGGTTCTTCTGCTCGTCCGGGATGCGGCCGCGAATCCACAGGCCCATGAGGACGGGAATGAGCGTCACCGACAGGCCCGCGGCCGCCGCCATGGCGTAGGTCTTGGTGTAGGCCAGCGGGCCGAAGAGCCGGCCCTCCTGAGCTTCCAGCGTGAAGACCGGGATGAAGGACAGCGTGATGATCAACAACGAGAAGAACAGCGCTGGCCCGACCTCCTCCGCGGCGCTGGTGATGACGTTCCAGCGCTCATCGCCTTCCAGTTGCTGCCCCGGGTGCGCGTGCTGCCAGGCTTCGAGCTTCTTGTGCGCGTTCTCGATCATCACCACGGCCGCGTCCACCATGGCGCCGATGGCGATGGCGATGCCGCCCAGCGACATGATGTTGGCGTTGATGCCCTGCCAGCGCATCACGAGGAACGCGGCCATCACGCCGAGCGGCAGCGCGATGATGGCCACCAGCGCCGAGCGCAGGTGCCACAGGAACACCGCGCACACCAGCGCCACGACGATGAACTCCTCGACGAGCTTGTCCCTGAGGTTGAGAACAGCGCGCTCGATGAGCGCGCTGCGGTCGTAGGTCGTGATGACCTCGACGCCCTGGGGCAGGCTGCCTTGCAGCTCGGCGAGCTTGGCCTTGACGGCGTGGATGGTCTCCTGCGCGTTCTTGCCCGAGCGCAGGATCACGATGCCGCCCGTGACCTCCCCCTGGCCGTCGAGCTCGGCGATGCCGCGGCGCATCTCGGGGCCGATCTGCAGCGTGGCCACGTCGCCCAGCTTCACCGGCACGCCGGCGCGCGCGGCCAGCGGGATGTTGCGGAAGTCGTCGAGCGACTTGAGGTAGCCGCTGGTGCGCACCATGTACTCGGCCTCGGCCAGCTCCAGCACCGAGCCGCCGTTTTCCTGGTTGCCCGCCATGAGGGCTTCGCGCACCTGGGCCTGCGTGATGCCGTAGGCCGCCAGCTTCACCGGGTCCAGCACCACCTGGTACTGCTTGACCATGCCGCCTACGGTGGCGACCTCGGCCACGCCGGGCAGGCTCTTGAGCTCGTACTTGAGGAACCAGTCCTGCAGCGCGCGCAGCTGCGACAGGTCGTTGTGGCCACTGCGATCCACCAGCGCGTACTGGAACACCCAGCCCACGCCCGTGGCGTCCGGGCCCAGCGCGGTCTTGGCACCGGCGGGCAGGCGGCCCTGCACCTGGTTGAGGTACTCCAGCACTCGCGAGCGGGCCCAGTACAGGTCCGTGCCGTCCTCGAACAGCACGTAGACGAAGCTGTCGCCGAAGAAGGAGTAGCCGCGCACGGTGCGCGCACCGGGCACCGACAGCATCGTGGTGGCCAGCGGGTACGTCACCTGGTTCTCCACGATCTGCGGCGCCTGGCCCGGCAGCGTGGTGCGGATGATGACCTGCACGTCCGAGAGATCGGGCAGCGCGTCCACCGGCGTCGTGCGCAGGCCCCAGATACCGGCGGCAGCGAGAAACAGGGTGGCCAGCAGGACCAGGAAGCGGTTGCCGACCGACCAGCAGATGAGCCTGGCGATCATCGTTCGCTCCCCGTGCCGTGGCCGGCGTGGGAATCGTGGCCGGCGTGCGCGTCCTGTGCCGGCACTGGTGCCGCGGCCGGCTTGGCCGGCGCGGCGCCGTCCCGCGCAATGGCGGTGACGACCGCCTCGTCACCCTGCATGCGGAAGCTGAAGCGCACCGGATCCTCGCCCTTGAGGCCGCGGGCCAAGCCGGGCCGCTCCAGCTTGAAGGGCATGGTCATGGGCGGCCACTTCAGCGCCGGCACGGCCTGGTGGTCCAGCGTGATGGTGTTGCCGTCCACCTCCACCACCTTGCCACGGGTCTCGTAGCTGGGCGCAGCGGCTGCGGGCTGGGTGGCCTTGGGCGTCGCCGCGGCCATCGGAGCCGCGCCGTGCGCGCCTTCATGGCCGGGTGGCGCCGCTAGCGCAGCCGGCGCCGGCGCCGTGCCGGCCGCAGCTTGCGCCACGATGCCGCGCAGGCTGGCTTCGGAGTCGATGAGGAACTGGCCGGAAGCCACCACCTGCTGGCCGGCTTCAATGCCACGGCGCACGGCGATGCGCTCACCCACCTCGGGCCCCAGCTCCACTTCCACCGGCCGGTAGCGCCCGGGCGCGTCCACCACGTACACCAGCGCGCGGCGCCCGGTACGGATCACGGCCTCGGCCGGCACCGTCACGGCTTCGCCCTGCGCGCCGCCCTGCAGCTGCACCTGGGCAAACATGCCCGCGCGCAGGCGCTGGCCCGGATTGGGCAGCTCGATGCGCACCCGCAGCGTGCGGGTCTCGGCGTTGGCTTCGGCCAGCACGGCCAGCACCTTGCCGCGCAGCGCCTCGCCCGGTGCGGCCGCCAGGCGCACGCTGGCCGGCTGGCCGATCACGACGCTGGATGCCTGCACCTCCGGCAGGGCAGCCTCGACCCAGACAGTAGAGAGGCCGTTGATGCGTGCCAGCGTCATGCCCGGCGCCACGGTCATGCCTTGGCGCACCATCAGCTCGGCAATGAGGCCACCGCCGGGCGTGGTGATGGTGGTCGTTGCCACGGGACGGTTCTCGCGCTCGACACGTTCGACCAGGCCCGCAGGTATGCCCAGCAGCACCAGGCGCTGGCGTGCCGCGGCGGTGAGCGCGGCGTCACCCGTGGCCCGTACGGCCAGGTATTCCTGCTGGGCGGCCAGCCATTCCGGGTGCAGCACATCGGCCAGCGGCGCGCCGGCGGCTATCACGTCGCCCGGGGCGCGGGCGTAGACCCGCTCGACGAAGCCGTTGGCCCGCGCCTGCACGATGCTTACGTCGCGTTCGTTGAGCTGCACCGTGCCGACGGCATCCACCGTCGTGGCCAGCGTTTGCTTTTCGGCCGTGGCCACGCGCAGGCCCAGCGCCTGCACGGCCTGCGGCGACACCGCCACGCCGCCAGCCGCGGCCCCGCCGCCGGCCTCGTCGGCGTACTTGGGCTGCAGCGGCATGTCCATGTAGGGCGACTTGCCCGGCTTGTCGAACTTCATGTCCGGCTTCATCGGGTCGTACCAGTACAGGACCTGGCGCTCGGCGGAAGCGGCAGGCGCCGCCGCGGCGGCGGCGTCGGTGCCGGTGTGCGAGGGCGCGCGCCAAGTGGCCAGCCCCCAGCCGGCGGCCATGCCGGCAGCAAGCAGCACGACGGCCAGGGCGATCTTCTTGGGTTGGGTGTTCATGGTGCTCACTCGGCGGTCAGGGTGGTGAGGCGCACGCGTAAATCCGCACGCTCGGCGTCCAGGCCCAGGGCACGCAGCCGCAGCTCCAGCGCCGCGGCGCGGGCGGCGAGCACCGCGCCCAGGTCGCCGCGGCCGCCCTGGTAGGCGCTGGTGGCCAGTGATACGCGCTCGGCGGCCAGGCGCTGGCCGTCCGTACGCAGCCGCTGCGCCTGCGCGTCCAGCGCCTGCAGCTCGGCCAACTGCATCTCGACCTCCTCGCCGTGGCGGCGGGCCGTGTCCTCGCGCTCGGCTTCGACGCGTTCGAGCTCGCGGCGCTTGCCCGCGACCTGCGGCTCCTGGCGCTGGCCCTGCCGCAGCGGCAAGTCGATGCTCACCTGGAAGGACACCATGTCGTCATAGCGCGGGCGGCGGGCATAGGCCACTTCCCAGGCCCAGTCGCCGCGCTTTTCACTCTCCGCTTCGCCGATCTCGGCGCGGGCCATGGCAGCCATCGCCTCGAAAGGCTGCAGCTCGACGTGGCGGTGCAGCGCCTCGCGCACGGCTTGGGTGCGCACTTCCAGCGCGGGCGCCTCGCCGGCCAGCGGCTCGTCGGCGCGCGGCCCCACCAAGCGGCGCAGCGTGGCGCGGGCCTTGGCCACGTCGCGCTGGAACTCGTCCTGGCGGTCGTCGAGCGCCAGCGCTTCCTGCCTCGCCATGGTCATTTCCGCCGGTTGGGCGCCGCCCGCGGCGACGCGCGCGGGCAGGGTCTGCAGCAGCAGCCGGTTCTCGCGCCGGAAATCCTCCAGCAGTCCCAACCGCTGTTCGGCGTAGTGCACCGCGAGCCAGGCGCGCATCGTCTCGCGCCGGGTCTGTAGTTCCGCCACGGCGGCCAGGCTGCGCTCGCGCTCGGTGCGGGCTTGCGCCAGCTGGGAGCGGGCCTCGCGCTTGGCGCGGTTGGGCACTTCCTGCATGACGCCCACGCGCTGCATGGTCATGAAGTCGCGCGTGAGCTTCCAGCGGTCCATGCCCGTGACGGGCAGGTTGTCGACGCCCACCGACAGGCGCGGGTCCGGCAGCGCCGCGGCCGCGGGCTCGGCCGCTTGCGCGCCGGCGACGGCGGCCTCCTGCGCGCGCAGCGCCGGCGAGGCTTGGCGCGCGAGATCCACCGCCTCGGCGAAGCCCAGGGTAGCGAAGGCAGCGGGAGCGTGGACGGCGGCAAGCGCCAGGGCGCAGCTGGCGACCAGACGGCGCAAACGGAGCTGCCGTGGCGCGGCAGGAGCGGGTTGCGCAAAGCGCACACCCGGGAAGGAGAAAGGCATGGCGGACCTTCGGAAATCCAGCAACCAGAAGCAAGGACAGGAACCCGGCGCGCACGCCGATGCGGCGTACCACCCGGGAGCAGCCCGTCAGCTCAATTCCGAAGGGAGAGGTGCGAGAGGTAGAGCGGCGGCGAGCCGCGCGGGGCGCCGTCCGTGGGCGGGCGCGAGCGGGCGGCCACCGATGGCGGCATGGCCAGGGCCGGCACCACCCACAGCAGCACCGGCAGCGCGGCCAGAGCCGTCCCGGGCTCGGGGCTGGGCTGCGGCGTCACTGACGCCGTGCCCTGCTCGCAGTGCGCCTTGCACAGCTGCGGCTGGTTGGGATCCATCGTGGCGTGCATGTCGCCGTCGCAGTCATGCATGAGCATGGCATCGGCGGGCATGGCCTCGGTGGAGGCCTGGGCCTGCGGACAGGCATAGGCGGCCGTCACCAGCTGCACGAGCAGCACAAACGCAGCCAGCCAGGCGGCCAGGCTGCGACGGTGACGGACGGTCAGGAACATGCCGGGAGTCTATGCGCGGCGCGCCGTCCGGAATTGACGGGCCTCAAGCGTGTAACAGCCGGGCAAGGCGGCCGTCGCACACATGGCCGCTGGGGAGCCTCTAGTGGCCGTGCTGCCCAAGGTCGTCCAGGATGGGGCAGTCTGGACGCTCGTCGCCGTGGCAGCACGAAGCCAGCCGCTGCAGCGTCTGCTTCATCG
Source organism: Azohydromonas lata (assembly GCF_034427735.1). Classification (NCBI taxonomy): domain Bacteria; kingdom Pseudomonadati; phylum Pseudomonadota; class Betaproteobacteria; order Burkholderiales; family Sphaerotilaceae; genus Azohydromonas; species Azohydromonas lata. The sequence continues at coordinate 25,890 of NZ_JAXOJX010000003.1, read as the reverse complement.
CCGTCATCTCGGCAATGCGCCGCTCCAGGTCCGCCACGTGTTCCAGCGCGATGCGCTTGACCGAGGCGCTGCTGCGCCGGCGGTCCTGCCAGAGCTTGAGGAGCTCGGCGATCTCGGCCATGCCAAAGCCCAGGTCGCGCGACCGGCGAATGAAGCGCAGCATGTGCACGTCCTTTTCACCGTATTGGCGGTAGCCCGATGCCGTGCGCTTTGCCGCAGGCAGCAGCCCAAGCGATTCGTAATGCCGCACCATCTTGGCCGAGACACCGGAGCGCGCGGCGGCCTCGCCGATGTTCAGGCTGGGTGTCTCGATGGTGGCGGCAGGCATGGCGGTCTCCTGGTGAAAAGCTTGTCCTTGAAAGCATCGGCTTGGCGCAGCGTTGGGCGATGCGCAAGCAAGTCGCCTTTCAGCATGAAGCTTGCCACGATGGCAAGGTCAAGGTTCCACGGCCCATGCCCTTGCCGGTGGAAGCGAATTGGAATGGCAGGTGTTGACCTTCCCACGATGGGAAGGAAGAAGCTGCCGTACATCAGCCACCCATCAGCAAGGAAAGTCACCATGATCGAGTTCACCGTCCCCGAGATGAGCTGTGGCCACTGCGTCGGCGCCATCACTCAAGCCCTCAAGGCCGTCGATCCGGCAGCCCAGGTCGATATCACCTTGGCCGACAAGAAGGTCCGGGTTCAAAGCGCGCTCGAGCCCCAGGCGCTAGTACGGGCGCTTGCCGAGGCCGGCTACGCGCCGGTTGAAGCCACCCCGGCGAAGTCGCCTGCCCGCGGCTGCGGTTGCGGCTGCCACTGAAAGCCCGAGATCTGCGCTTACAGCCGCTGCGAGATCTCCAGCAGCGGCTTCATGCCGGAGCCGAAGCGCCGCATCGGCTCCAGGTTCTTCTGCAGCTCGCCATAGGGCAGGTAGCGGATGCCGAGCGACGACACGCGCGAGAAGGCCGGGCGCTGCAACTGCTGGCGCACGTCCTCGCGCCGGTTGTCGGGTGCGACCAGGAACAGCACGCTGCCCTCGCCGATCTCGGTGCCCAGCGCCAGGTCGAGCATGCGCACGATGCCGGAGTAAATCGACGTCGAATGCTCGACCTCGAACGCGGCTGCGACCTTGGCACTGCCCGGGTCTATCCACACCACGTCGATGAGCCGCACCGCGTCCAGCCCCGTGCCGGCCGTGGGCGGAAATTCCGCCAGGCACCCGTCCGAGAGACGGCCGCCCGCGTACTCGCGGCTGCGGTCGTTGGCCGCGATCCAAACCTTGAAGCCTAGCGCGTGGCCCAGGTCGCGCAGCCAGCCCTGGACCTGCGTGTGCGTCGTGTCGTTGTCCTTCTCCGCAGCCCACGCCTTCTGGGCCGCCGCCGATTCCTCGCGCACCTTCTGCAAGTCGGCTTCCCAGGCCTGCAGCGCCGCCGCGTCGTCCTCGCGTGGAGGCGCGGCGTAGCGGCCACTGCCAATGTCGAACAGCAGCCCGGCGACGGCGCCCAGGTCGTTGGAGAGCTGCGCGCGGTGGGCCTGGTTGAGCCGGATCGCGCCCTCGCGCATCGAAAGGTAGTGGTCCCAGCGGCCGAGCTTGACGTTGCCGCCCGTCACGGCGTTGTAGCCCCTGACCATCGCCGTGTTGAAGGGCATCACCAGGGTGGGATGGATGAAGTACAGCAGATTGGCCACCGCCGGCCCCAGGCCCTTGATCTGCAGCGCGTCGATGCGCTGGATGGCCTCGATGACCGCTTCGGCCGTGTCGCAGCAGTCGCAGCTGTGCAGCAGCCGGGCGAAGGCGCGCTGGTTGGCAGCGTTCTCGTAAATGTCAGGGATGCGCAGCTTGGGCTTCCACAGGAAGGCATGGTCCGCACCCTTGAAGAGCTGGCGCTGCTCGGCCACCGACCGGACCACCGTCTCCAGCGCCGAGTCGCGGTAGGCGTTGCCGAAGGTGCCGGCATCGATCTCGCGCACAACTTGGCCGATGCCGCGGCGGATGGAGCGGAAGTTTTTGAGCCGCTCCTCCCAGAGGAACCAGGTGTTGTAGGTGCTGTGCGGGTCCGCCTTCCAATGGTCGATGAGGATCGGCAGGGTGTCGTGCATTGGGAGGGTCCGGTCGTTGTGGGTTCTTCGAGGAGCCGGACATGGTAGGCGGCGGCTGCCGTGCCCATGCCCCAAGCAGATCAAGCGGGACAGCGAAGCCGCTGCCTGCCTGGGCGGTTCACCGTTAGACGGCCTCGGAGATCGCCGCCCGTGGGAGCGGCTGCGGGTTGATCCACGTCAAACGGACGTGGGGCTCGGTGCCTATCCTGGCTGCAAACAGGTCTCGCTCGCGCCTTCGACACCATGCGTCTTCACCGCCAACAGCTGCGCCGCTGGACAGCCCTGGTGCTGTCAGCGTGGCTCTTCGGCATCGTGATGAGCGTGGCCAACGCCTGTGCCGTGCGGCTGCCCGCCGTGGCTGACGGCGCCATCGTGGAGCACGCTAGCGTGTCCGGCCATCACCATCATGGCGACGACCATGACCGCGACGGTGGCAAGGACGCCGCCAAGGCCAACTGCTTGGACTTCTGCGACGCGCTGGCCGTGGCTGCCAAGGCTTGGCAGCCCACGCTCGACGCGACCAGCCTGGCCTGGCTACCTGCTTTCCTCATCTCCCTGGTGATGCCCGCGCCGCTGACCGTGCGGGCGCGCCCGTCTGCCTCGCCACCCGATAGCCCGGGTGCGCCTCCCATACCGATCGCTTTCCTGCGCCTGGCCTTGTAGTGCGCGGGTGCGTGGCGGCACAGGCCGCCCGCGATCGTCCGCATGCCTGCGTGTCCCTGCCGGCCGTCCTTACGGTGCCGGGCGCATGCAATTCGACGGTTTGGTTGACGCTTCATCCATGCCGCCTCAACCGCAGTACCTCTTCGAAAGCAAGCTCATGGACCATTCTTCCGAGCCTTCCTACGGCCTGTGGGGCCTGGTGGTGGTGAACTCGCTGGTCTTCATCATCTTCGCCTTCAGCTTCGCCAAGCCGCAAAGTCAGCGCGACTGGCGCTCGTTCAGCGCGTTCTCGGCATTCCTGGTGGCGCTCTTTGCCGAGATGTACGGCTACCCGCTGACCATCTACCTGCTCTCCGGGTGGCTGGGCTCGCACTTCCCCGGCGTGGACTTCCTGTCGCACGATGCCGGGCACCTGCTGGAGGTGATGTTCGGCTGGCGTGCCAACCCGCACTGGGGACCGTTCCACGTGCTCAGCACCGTCTTCATCGGCGGCGGCTTCTGGCTGCTGTCGGCGGCCTGGCGGGTGCTGTGGGCCAACCAGCGCCGCGGCACGCTGGCCGCGTCGGGGCCCTACGCCCGGGTGCGCCATCCGCAGTACGCCGCCTTCGTGCTGATCATGTTCGGCTTCCTGCTGCAGTGGCCCACGATCCTGACGCTCACCATGTTCCCCATCCTGGTGTTCATGTACGTGCGCCTGTCGCTGGCCGAGGAGCGCGAGTCCGAGCGGGCCTTCGGCAGCGAGTGGGCACGCTACGCGGCACGCACGCCGCGCTTCTTCCCGCGCCTGGGCCATCCGCGCTCCGACGCCGATTCCCACCACCATGCGTGAGGCGAATACACGCGCATGCCTCATGACTCCCACGCCAGCCGATTTTCCTGATTCTTCGCACCACGGGAGGCACTTTCATGGACAAGTCGAAAGCTCCGCTCCAGCGGCATTCCTTCCATTCCTGGAGCCGCTGGATCTTTGCCGCCTTCATGAGCATCGCGCTGTTCCTACTCTGGAGCGAACACCGCGCTCACCTCCTGGGCTGGGTGCTGCACGCGCTGGTGGGCGTGTGCGTGCTGCTGTTGTACCTGAACACGCGCGCCTGTGAGTACGACGGCCCGGACGACGACAGGCCCCGGCCATGAGCGCAAGCACCGGATGTGGGCACTGCGCTGTGCGGGTGGGGTGACATGTGTTTTTCGGCGAACGCAAGTCTTGCCGCCGGCACATTCCTCACCGGTACCGGCGTGATGGCGCTGCGCATGGTTCGGCATCGCTCGGAATTTGCCTACGCATCGATACCGCTGCTGTTCGCCATCCAGCAGCTGACTGAGGCCGTCGTGTGGTTCACCTTTGATTCAGCGCTGGAACGAATCAACACGGGAGCCGCGATGCTGTATTCGCTGTTCTCCCACGTGCTGTGGCCCATTTACGTCCCCGTGGCTGCTTGGCTGCTGGAGCGCACAGCTACCCGGCGCAAGGCCTTGGGCGCCGTGGTGGCAGTGGGTTCTGGTGCTTCTTTGCCGCCTTGCTCAGCATCGTGGTGTGCCTGCATCTGAGTCAGTACCCGAACCGGCTCGCAAGGACGCAACCTTGAATCGGTGCCATGAGTGAACTGACTGCCTTGCCCATCTCAAAAAGGAAAACGCCATGCAATGGCTCACTGACAACTGGCTCGTCGCCTTGCTGGCGCTGGGCGCTCTCGTGTTCCTGCTGCGACGTGCAGGCATTCGGCTTGGCTTCGCCACGGCAGCCCGCAAGCGTCAGCGAACCAGCCCTGAGGTCGATTGGTCGTCCACCGACCCGGTCAGTGGTGAACCCGTGGCACCCGGCGGCACTTTGTCGGTCCAGCACGGTGGGCGGATCTATCGCTTTGCCTCGCGTGAGACGCTGGAGTGCTTCCAGTCCGACCCCGAGCGCTACCTGCGCGGGGGCGCCGGCCGGCATGGGCCAAGCACCGCGCACCGGCACGGCGGCCACGGCGGCTGCTGCTGAAGGCGCCCAAGTCCCGCAAGCACCACGACTACCTGCTCCTGGCCAGCCCGCCAAGGGTGCAGGTTGCTACCACCCTCGAGCCAACAAGAACCCGGCATGCCTTCAATGGACAAGAAACAAGCCTTTTCGCTCTGGTACGTTTTCGGAGCGATCTTCCTCATCACCCTGCTGCAGGACTACCTCGGCCAGGGCCACACGCTCACGCTGAGCTACAGCGAGTTCAAGCAGGCCGTGGCCGGCGGGCAGTTGCAAGACCTCGTGATTGCCGACGGCATGGCCACAGGCACGCTCAAGACGGACGGCCTGGAGCAGGTGCTGCCCAAGGAAAAGGTGGATCGGCTCAAGGAGGCAGGCGGCGAGCACCGCTTCGCCACCGTCCTGATCGACGATCCCGGCCTGGTGCCCGCGCTCGACGCGGCCAAGGTGCGCTACGGCAGCGTGCGTGAAAGCAAGCTGTTCGCGATGCTGCTGTCCTGGGTGGCGCCCGCGCTGGTGTTCTTCGGGATCTGGTGGCTGCTGATGAAGCGCATGGGCGGCGCCGGCGGCGCGGGCGGGCTCATGTCCATCGGCAAGAGCAAGGCCAAGGTCTACATGCAGCAGGAAACCGGCGTGACGTTCAAGGACGTCGCGGGCATCGACGAGGCGCGCGAGGAGTTGATGGAGGTGGTGGAGTTCCTCCAGAGCCCGGACCGCTACAAGCGCCTGGGCGGCAAGATCCCCAAGGGCGTGCTGATCGTGGGTGCGCCGGGCACGGGCAAGACGCTGCTGGCCAAGGCGGTGGCGGGCGAGGCCGGCGTGCCCTTCCTCTCGCTCAGCGGCTCGGAGTTCGTGGAGATGTTCGTGGGCGTGGGTGCGGCGCGCGTGCGCGACCTGTTCGAGCAGGCCGCGGCCAAGGCGCCGTGCATCGTCTTCATCGACGAGCTCGATGCCTTGGGCAAGGCGCGCGGCATGGGCGGCATGACCGGCGGGCACGAGGAGCACGAACAGACACTCAACCAGCTGCTGGTGGAGATGGACGGCTTCGACGGCAACCACGGCGTCATCATCATGGCCGCCACCAACCGGCCCGAGATCCTGGACCCGGCGCTGCTGCGCCCGGGACGCTTCGACAGGCATGTCTCCATCGACAAGCCCGATCGCAAGGGCCGGCGCCAGATTCTGGACGTGCACGTCAAGAGCGTGAAGCTGGCACCCGGCGTGGACTTGGACTCCGTCGCCGCACGCACGCCGGGCTTCGCTGGCGCGGACCTCGCCAACCTGGTCAACGAGGCCACGCTGCGCGCGGCCAAGCTGGGCAAGGATGCGGTGGACATGGGTGACTTCGAGCAGGCGCTGGACCGCATCGTGGCCGGGCTGGAGAAGCGCAACCGCGTCATGAACCCTGAGGAGCGCCGTTTCGTGGCGTACCACGAGGCAGGCCATGCACTGGTGGCCGAGCACCGGGCCACGGCCGACCGGGTGGCCAAGATCTCCATCATTCCGCGCGGCATCGCGGCTCTGGGCTACACCCAGCAGTCGCCCACGGAAGACCGCTACCTGCTGCGCAGGAGCGAGCTGCTGGACCGGCTCGACGTGCTGCTGGGCGGGCGCGTGGCGGAGGAACTCGTTTTCAATGACATCTCCACCGGTGCGGCCAACGACCTGCAGCGCGCCACCGACATGGCACGGCACATGGTCACGCAGTACGGCATGAGCCAGACACTGGGGCTGGCGACCTGGGAAACCGGGCCGCGCTCGGCCTTCCTGGCTGTGCCGGGAGGCTCGGAGCAGCGCGACTGCAGCGAGCGCACCGCCGAGGCCATAGACGCCGAAGTGCGGCAGTTGCTGGACGAGGCAAGGCAGCGCGTGACGGCGACCCTGCAGACGCACCGCGAGCAACTCGAAGCGCTGGCCAAGCTGCTGCTGGAGAAGGAAACGGTGGACCGCGCCATGCTGAACATCGTGCTGGCCAGCGTAGGCGCCCGTGCGGCGGTTCAGGATCCGGTCACGGGTGTTGTGACGCCGTAGGCAGCGCCTGCAACGCCCTTCTCACGGGAAAGCCGCTTTCGCATCGAAGGCCATGCGCCGGGTGCACCACCGCGCGTAGGCCGCGCCGAACAGCCGCCCCAACCAGGGATGGCGAGCGGGCCAGGCGTATTCAATGAAGACGCCCAGCCGGCAGCCGCGCTCCAGCGGCGTGATGTCGAAGCCCATGCGGTAGCGGCCAACGACGAGCAGCCGCGGCTCGCCCACCGTGCGCCAGATCTTGCGCCATGGCGGCTCGCGCTCCTCGACCCGTGAGCTCACGTTAAGCTCCAGGCCGAGCACCTTGCCGTACAGGCGGTAGACCGAGCCGATGGAGCGCCCGCCGCCGTCATCCGTGGTCAGCACCATTGAGGCGCCGGCCATCATGGCCGAGGGCTTGGCCATGTGCGCGGACAGCCGGCGCGGGTCGTCGAGATGGTCGAAGAGCCGCTGCGCGTCGGTGTCGACCAGCACTTCCGTGCGGTGCCGCAGGTGCAGCGGCTGATCCATGTCACACCTTGCTGCCCCGAAGCCGCAGCGCATTGCCCACCACCGACACCGAGCTCAGGCTCATGGCGAGTGCCGCGATCATGGGTGAGAGCAGCCAGCCCGTGAACGGGTAAAGCAGACCGGCCGCCAGCGGCACGCCCAGCGCGTTGTAGACGAAGGCGAAGCCCAGGTTCTGCTTCATGTTGGCAATCGTCGCCTGCGAGATCACGCGCGCCTGCGCGATGCCGCGTAGGTCGCCCTTGACCAGCGTGACGGCGGCACTGTTCATGGCCACGTCGGTGCCCGTGCCCATGGCCAGGCCCACATCGGCCTTGGCCAGCGCCGGCGCGTCGTTGATGCCGTCGCCGGCCATTGCCACCACCTTGCCCTGCCGCTGCAGGCCGTCCACCAGCGCCAGCTTGTCGGCGGGTTTCACTTCGCCGTGCACCTCGTCGATGCCCAGGCGCGCGCCCACGGCACGCGCGGTGGTCACGCCGTCGCCAGTGGCCATGACCACGCGCAAGCCCGCGTCGCGCAGCGTCTTCAGTGCCTCGGGCGTGCTGGCCTTGACCGGGTCGGCAACAGCCAGCAGCCCGGCCAGCTGACCGTCCACGGCCAGGTGCATGACGCTCGCACCCTCAGCCCGCAGCGCCTCGGCCTGCGGCACCAGCGCCTCCACGGCCACGCCCAGCTGTTGCATCAGCGCGGTGTTGCCCAGCGCCAGCGCGCGGCCGGCCACGCGCCCGCGCACGCCGATGCCGCTGCTCGATTCGAACTCCTCGGGCTTGTCCAGCGCCAGGCCTCGCTGCCGCGCAGCGGCCACGATCGCGTCGGCCAACGGGTGCTCGCTGCCCTGGTCCAGGCTGGCGGCCAGGTGCAGCACCTCGTCGGCCTCCCAGCCTGGCGCAGGCACAGCGCGATCGAAGGCGGGACGCCCTTCAGTGAGCGTGCCGGTCTTGTCCACGATCAGCGTGTCCACGTCGCGCAGCCGCTCGATGGCTGCGGCGTCGCGGAACAGCACGCCATGCGTGGCGGCCTTGCCGGTGGCCACCATGATCGACATCGGCGTGGCCAAGCCCAACGCGCAGGGGCAAGCGATGATCAGGACGGCCACCGCGTTGATGAAGCCGAACACCCAGCCCGGTTCGGGGCCAAAGAGGCCCCAGGCGAAGAAGGTCAGCAGCGCGATGCCTACCACCACCATGACGAACCAGCCGGCGACCTGGTCGGCCATGCGCTGCATCGGCGCCTTCGAGCGCTGCGCCTGCGCCACCATCTGCACGATCTGCGACAGCATCGTCTGCGCGCCCACGCGCTCGGAGCGCATCACCAGCGCCCCGCTGGTGTTGAGCGTGGCGCCGATGAGCTTGTCCCCGGCGCGCTTGCTCACGGGCACGGGCTCGCCGGTGAGCATGGACTCGTCCACGGCGCTGGCGCCTTCGACCACTACACCGTCCACCGGCACCTTCTCGCCGGGGCGCACGCGCAACAGGTCACCCACGTGCACGTGCGTGAGCGGCACGTCCTCCTCGCCGCCATCGGGGCGGATGCGCCGCGCGGTCTTGGGCGCCAGGCCCAGCAGCGACTTGATCGCGGCCGAGGTCTGCGAGCGCGCACGCAGCTCCAGCATCTGGCCCAGGAGGGTCAGCGAAATGATCACGGCCGCGGCCTCGTAGTACACCGCCACGCGCCCCATGGCGAAAAAGGACTTGGGGAAGACCTGCGGCGCCACGGTGGCCACTACGCTGTAGAGGAACGCGGCTCCGGTGCCTGTACCAATGAGCGTCCACATGTTGGGGCTGCGGTTGGCGAGCGAATGCGCCCAGCGCACGAAGAAGGGCCAGCCCGCCCATAACACTACCGGGGCCGAGAGCGCCAGCTCGATCCAGCTCTGGATGGCCATGCCGAAGAGGCCCATGCGGTGGCCGATCATGGCCAGCAGCGTCACGACCACCGTCAGCGGCAGCGTCCACCAGAAGCGCCGCGTGAAGTCCTCCAGCTCAGGATTGCGCTCCTCGGCGTCAAGGTCCGGCAGCAGCGGCTCCAGCGCCATGCCGCACTTGGGGCAGTTGCCGGGATGGTCCTGCCGGATTTCCGGGTGCATCGGGCAGGTGTAGACCGTGCCGGCCGGTGTCGGGGCGGCCGGTACTGCGGCGGGCGTGGTGTCCGCGACGGCGTAGCGCTGCGGCTCGGCGGCGAACTTGTCCTTGCAGCGGGCGCTGCAGAACCAGTACGGCCGCCCGGCATGCTCCAGGCGGTGCGGCGAGGCCTCGGTCACGGCCATGCCGCACACCGGGTCCTTCAGCGCGGCGTGCGCGCCGTGGTGGTGATGGTGCTCATGGTCATGCCCCTGCCCTGCACCCGGCACAGGGCCGTGGCCCGCGTGGGTATGTTGGTGCACATGCTCGTCCATGGCGTCACCACTTGCCGTCTGGCGAGGAACCATTGCGGCTGTTGGAACCGCCGTGGTGATGGCCGTGTCCGCCATGCCCGTGGCCGAACAAGTGCATCAGCGGGCAGCCCAGCAGCAGCAGGTACGGCCACAGGCCCGCGACGTGGCCCCAGTGCTCGCGCAGCAGGTAGAAGCCGCCGATGAGCAGCAGCATGACGATGACCGCGTTCCAGGGCCTGCGCTGCGGGCCGCTGCCCTGGCCGGCGCCAGACATGTCATGGCGATGGGAGGTGTCCATGTTCCGGCTCCTTCTCGGACACCGGCTCAACAAGCCGGCTTCAAGTGAAACTTAGACCTTCCTATCGTGGAAAGGTCAAGGCCTTGGCAACCGCACGCCTCTTGCTCGCATGAGACGTGCGCCCGCTGGCGTCAGGGCTTGGCTGCAGGGGCCGGCATGCGGTCCATCATCATCTGCATCATCGACTGCATCATGTCCATGCGCTGTTCCAGCGCCTGCATGCGTGCCGCGGGCGTGGCAGAGGCTGGTGTGGCGGCGCCCTGGGGCGCCATGCCGCCCATGCTCTTCATGTTGTCCATCATGGCCATGCCTTCCTGCATGAGCTTCATGTGCTCGGCCATCAGCGCCTCACGCTCCTTGGGGGTGCGCGCCTTGGCCATCTTCTCGTGCATCTCGCGCATGGCCTGCACGTGCTTCTGCATGTCGGCGGGCTGACCAGGCATGCCCATGGCGCCTGCCGGGCCGGCGCCGGGCACTGTGGCCGCAGGCGGTGTGCGAAGTGCCGGGGCGGCCGAGGCAGGCGCGGAGGCGCCTTCAGGGTGGTGCGCGGCGTGGTCCTCGGGATTGGTCTGGGCGTGCAGGCCGAGCGACAGCGCGGCCAGGACGGCGGCAAGAGCGAGGGGGCGAAGTGCCATGGTGCAGGTCCTCCAGGTGGAATGACGTGTGGGAAAACCGGGGTGCGGCGGCGGCTGACGGCCGCGCCAGGTTCAGCGCCCGGACCGCCTCAGCGCAGGCCATTGCGGCGTGCTTGCGGCGCACGGACGGCAGGCGAGGCTCTAGATCGTGAGCCGCAGGAACGCGATGGGGATGGGCGGCGGCGCGGGCAAGGCGCCGGAATCGGGACGCGGCACGCGCATCACCACGGCGGCGGGCAGGATGACGCAAGCCCCGGTCGCCACAGTGGCCAGAGCAAGGGTTCCCGGCGTGTCGCCCGAGCTGTTCTTGACCACGGCGCTTTGCTCGGCGTCGCACAGGCTCTTGCACGCCGGCTGTCCGAGCGGCGCCTCGTCGTCATGCCCGTGGTCGTCATGCGCAGCGCCGGTAGCCGCATCGTGGTGATGGTGGTGCCCGGCAGCAGTAGCCGCGTGCTCATGCGCGGCGGCATGCGCCGCCGTGGCCGCCAGCGGCATCTGCAGGATGCAGGCGTTGGCTGCACCGGCCAGCCAGCCGAACAGCAGCACCCAGCACATCAGCCGCGCGATGAGGCGGTTCAGGTGGGGCCGCAACGCTGGACGCATGGAAGATTGCGAGAAAGCCAAGCGTGTTGAAAGGACAACTTAATGCTACGGCAGCCGACCCTCGCCGGATTGATCCGCGTCAATGGGTCGGCCACCACTCGCGAAGTGGCCGGGCACACCAAGCGGCGTCCAGCCCGGGCAGCCTCACTGGGCCGGCTGCAGGTCCGTGACGACGAAGGCGCTGCCCTGCTTCTCGACGTGGAAGCGCACCTTGTCGCCCACCTTGACGGCGTCGAGCATTGCGGCGTCCTTGACCTGGAACACCATGGTCATGCCCGGCATGTCCAGGTTCCTGATCTCGCCGTGCTTGAGGGTGACCTTGGCATTGGCCTTGTCGATGCGCCGCACCTCTCCATCGGTCAGGTCGGCAGCCGGTGCGGCCGACGCGGCCGCGGCGGGATGGTGCGCCGCGTGGTCGGCGTCGGAAGTCTGGGCGACCGCAGGCAGGATGCCGGCAGTGCCCAACAGCACGGCGAGGATGAGCTTGTTCATGAATCGGTTCCTTCTTCAACGGTAGGTTTGGTAGGTGACGGCCGTGCCGTCCTTGCGCAGCAGCAGCACGTCATAGGGGTCCTTCTGGCCGCCGTAGTCCGGGCCATCCATGCCGGGCGACCCCACGGGCATGCCGGGTACAGCCAGTCCGATGGCGGCGGGTCGCTCCTTGAGCAGGCGCTGGATCTCGCGCGCCGGCACATGGCCCTCAAGCGCGTAGCCGCCCACGAGCGCCGTGTGGCACGAGCCGTATTTCACGTCGATGCCCATACGGCTGCGCATCGCGGTGTTGCCGGTTTCGTTGACCTTGGTCGCGAAGCCGTTGGCCTGCAGGTGCGCAATCCAGTCCTTGCAGCAGCCGCAGGTCGGGCTTTTCCAGACCTCTACAAGCGGCGCGCCGGCGGCGTGTGCCAATGCGGCAACAGGCAGCGCGGCCAGGATCAGCAGCAGACGGCGTCGTTGCGTTTTCATCGTGTGGTGACCTCGATGGTGCCCACCATGCCGGACTGGTAGTGGCCGGCGATCAGGCAGGCGAACTGGAAGGTGCCTGGGCGGTTGAAGGTCCAGACCATTTGAGCTTGCTTGCCCGGCGCCACGTGCGCCATGTAGGGCTCGTCATGCTCCATGTCGGGAAACTTCACCATCAGTGCGGCATGCTCGGCGTTGGCCTTCTCGTCGCCGATGACGAACTCGTGCATCAGCTGGCCGCGGTTGCGGATGACGAAGCGCACGGTCTCGCCCTGGCGCACCTTGATGGCGCTAGGCGTGAAGCGCATGTCGTCGCCCATGGACACGTCGATGCCGCGGCGCGCCTCGCGGGCTTCGCCAGCGATGCCCCAGTCCTTTTGCTCCTTGCGGATGGGACCGGCGGACCTGGCGTGTTCCTGGTCGCCATGCGCCTGCGCCGGGCTCCAGGCCAGGCACGCGCCCAGGGCAAGCGCCAGGGCCATGCTGCAAAGGGCCTTATGGGATGTCGTCATGGGGACTGCCTCGTGTGTGAATGTCATCAATGGCCGCTGTGGCCGCTGGGCTTGCGCACCTGCACTTCAGTGGGCGCCGCGCCCTTGTCGGCGCGTGGCATGGCACTGCGCCCGGCGTCACTGGAGCGGGCGGGCTCGGCCAACTGGCCGGTCCACTCGTAGGCCACGGTGCCTGCTGGGTGCTTGAACCAGCCCGGGTCTGAGTAGTCACCGGGCTTCTGGTCGCGGCGCACCTTGATGACGCTGAACATGCCGCCCATCTCGACGCCGCCGAACGGGCCCTCGCCCGTCATCATCGGTACCGTGTTGTCGGGCAGCGGCATAGTCATCTCGCCCATGTCGGCCATGCCACGCTCGCCCATGACCATGTAGTCGGGGATGAGCTTGCTGATCTTCCCGGCCACGCCGCTGTGGTCCACGCCGATCATCGTGGGCACGTTGTGGCCCATGGCGTTCATCGTGTGGTGGCTCTTGTGGCAGTGGAAGGCCCAGTCGCCCTCCTCGTCGGCAATGAACTCCAACTGCCGCATCTGGCCCACGCCGATGTCGGTCGTCACCTCCTGCCAGCGCGTGCTGAGGGGGGTGGGCCCGCCATCGGTGCCGGTAATGGCGAACTCGTGCCCGTGGATGTGCATCGGGTGGTTCGTCATCGTGAGGTTGCCGATGCGCAGCCGCACCCGGTCGCCCTTGCGCACGTTGAGCGAATCGATGCCGGGGAAGACGCGGCTGTTCCACGTCCACAGGTTGAAGTCCAGCATCGTCATGATCCGCGGCGTGTAGCTGCCCGGGTCGATGTCGTAGGCCGAGAGCAGGAAGCAGAAGTCGCGGTCGGCCTCGCCGATGAGCGGGTGCTTGGCCTTGGGGTGCGTGACCCAGAAGCCCATCATGCCCATGGCCATCTGCGTCATCTCGTCGGCGTGCGGGTGGTACATGAAGGTGCCGGGTCGGCGCGCCACGAACTCATAGACAAAGGTCTTGCCCGGCGCGATGCCGGGCTGGGTCAGCCCCGTGACGCCGTCCATGCCGTTGGGCAGGCGCTGGCCGTGCCAGTGCACGCTGGTGTGCTCGGGCAGCTTGTTGGTCACGAAGATGCGCACCCGGTCGCCCTCGACCACCTCGATGGTCGGCCCCGGCGACTGGCCGTTGTAGCCCCACAGGTGCGCCTTGAAGCCCGGCGCCATCTCGCGCTCCACGGGCTCGGCCACCAAGTGGAACTCCTTGACGCCGCCACTCATGCGCCAGGGCAAGGTCCAGCCGTTGAGCGTGACCACGGGGTTGTAGGGCCGACCGGTACCGGGCACGAGCGGCGGCATGGTGTCGGCCTTTGTCTGGATCACGGGCTCGGGCAAGGCGGCCATGGCCACCTTGCTGACCGAGGCGGTGGCTACGGCGGCCGACCCGGCCAGAAAGCGACGTCGATTCGTCGTCATGGAAAGACTCCAGGGAATGTCGTGGGCATGGGTGGCACTCAATGGCCGCCTGCGCTGCCGCCGCCGGTCGCGGCCGGCGCGGCTTGCAGGGAGAGGCCCGCGGTGGCAGGGCGTCCAATGAGCGCGGACTGCAGCGCCGCGTCGGCGAGCCAGAAGTCGCGCTGGGTGTTGAGAGCCTGGGCTACGGCCGCGACCTGATCGCGGGCGTCGGCCAGCAACTCGAACACGCCAATGAGCATGCCGTTGTAGCGAAGCTGGTTCTCCTCCGAGATGGTCTTGCGCAGCGGCACGATCTCGTCGCGCCAGTGGCGCGCCAGATCGAACGCAGTGCGGTAGGCACCATAGGTCTCGCGTACTTGCGAGGCGGCGTCCACGGCCAGCTGCGTTGTGCGGTGGACGGCCGCCATGTAGCGCGCCTGGGCGGCGCCTCGCGTCGCGTCGCCGGCGTTGAAGATGGGCAGTGGCAGCGCCAGCTCGTAGCCACGCTGATGCGGTCGGCCGGTCTCGCTGTTGCGCACAGCGCCCAGCTCGAAGTCGCCCACCACGCTGGTGACGGTCGTGATGCCCTGTGCACGGGCCGAGGATTCCAACTCGGCGCGGGCTTGGCGCAGGTCCAGCCGCTCGTCGAGCGCGGCTTGCATCACGGCGCCTTCCTCGCGTGGCGCAGCGGGCAGGTTCGGCAGCCGCTCAGGCAACTTCAAGGCCTGCGCCTGGGCTTCGTTCAAGCCCAGGGCGCGCACCAGGGCCTCGCGGCTGGCCAAGGCTTCTTGTCGCGCGCGGGCCAGCTGGGCCACGGCCTCGGCGCTGAAGACCTGCTCACGGGCGCGCTGCAAGCGGTTGAAGTTGCCGGCCGACTGCATGCGGCGCGCCAGCTCGGCGCCCGCGTCGGCCGTCTCCTTGACCTGCTCGAAATAGGCTTGCGCCTGCGTGGCCGCCACGGCGCGCACCCATGCCTGGCGCGCCTGCGTTGCGGCCTGGACCACGTCGCCGGCCATGCGCAGGCGGATCTGCTGCTGCTGCGCGTTGGCGATGCGCGTGCGCGCCGGCAGCAGCAGCAGGTCCAGCAGCGGGAAGCTCAGCGCCCGCCCGATCTCTAGCTCCCGCTCGCCACCTTCGTTGCGTACCAGGCGCTCGAAGGCGAACACCGGGTTGGGCAGCCGGGCCAGCTGCGTCGTCTGGTAGGAGGTGGCCGCGGCGTCCGACAGCAGCGCCTGCACCGAAGGGCTATAGGCCAGCGCGATGCGCACCGCGTCGTCTCCCGAGAGCGGCTGCTGCAGCAGGCGATCCACGTCGGCGCCGGCCTCCTGGCGAGCCTCATCCGTGGTCAGCCACTTCAGGGGCGCGCCCAGGCGCTGGCTGGCCACGTCCTGCGCGAGCCCCAGGTTCTGTTGGACGGCGGTGCTGGCGCAGCCGCCCAGTGCCAGCGCCAGCGCGGCGATGGCCAGGCGCTTGCGCGGCCAGGCGCGCATCGTTGGGTTGGTCGTGGATGCTGTCGTCATGGCTTGGCCGGGGCGTGGTGGTTCGAGTGCGCCCCGCCGGCGGCAGCGGGCGCGGGCGCGCTGGCGCTGGCCGCAGCGGGCCGGGCGTCAGGCGCCTGGCTCTCGCGGGCGTACGCTTTCCAGCCGCCGATGCGGCCGACGGTGTCGTTGGTCTCGCGCCAGGGGCGGACCGGTTCGTCAGTAAAAGGCCGGTAGCCCTCGAAAGCAGAACGGTAGACAGGTTGCGGCGCTGCCGGCGTGGCAGCGCCTTGCGCCGCAGCCAGGGCTGGGACGGCAATGAGCACCGCGACTGCGGCGGTGCAGGACCATGAGGCCATGAGAAAGCTCGCTGGACGGGCCCGATGCGGCCGCGTCGAGCGGCCGGTGGGGCAAGGTCGTGGACGGCGGCGGACTTGAACTGCCTGTGCCGTCGGACGACGGGCAGAGCAGCCTGAACCCGCGCCAGGGACGCGTCAGGCGAGCAGGAGCCGGGGCGGTCGCTCGGGGCCGTCCGTCAGAAAAACCGCCGGGCTGTCGGCGAGGACCGGCGGCGGGGCGGCGGCATCGACAACCGCTTCAAAACGCACCACCGAGGCCGGCAACGCCGCCGTGACGCAGCAGGCGGCGCAGGCGCTGCACTTGTGTTGTGCGTTCTGGTGCAGGTTCTGCGTAGCGGTGTCGTCATGGGCAGACGCCGCAGCGGCGTCGTGGTGATGCGCCGCGTGATCGTGTTCCACGATGACAGCGGCGGCCACGGCCATGCGGTCATGGCCCGGGCCGCACACGCGCAGCGTGGCCGCGACACTGCCCTGCAGGGGCAGCGCGACGGCCAGCAGCCACATCATCGCGATCCGGAACAAGCGCCACATGAGTTCAGTTTAGGTCATGCCCATCGGATTGGACGCCAGGCCTGGTGTCCATGTGCGGCCTCTTCTGACCACGCGGAACCAACCCAGCCATGCCACTGTGGACCTTCCTACAGTGGCAAGGTCAAGCAGTTCCTTGCCAATCTTGATGGCGGGATTGCAGCGCGCAGCCGCCGCAGGGCCGGTGTCCGCCTGGCCGGGTCTTCAGGCAAAGCAATCCTCCATGTCGATGCTGGAGCGCTTGCCGACATCCTGCGCATGGTTTGTGAGCCAGGCCGCGGCATGCTCGCGCCCCTGGTCGTGCAGCAGCTGAAGGTACGGCATGTGCGCCAGCAGCCTGGTTTCGGGCCGCCGCATGCTGGCGCACTGTCCCGGCTCGATCATGTGAAAGCGCATTGCCCGAAGCTTTCGCTCCAGCGGGCCGCTGCTGACAAAGGAAGGAGCCGCACTGGCCATGGCACGTGTGAACAGTTGCATCTCGCGCATGAAATGGGCATGGAAGCCGAGCTCCGAAATCCGCTCGCGGATCTCGATCGATGTATGCGGCGTGCCCTCGCGCTCCAGCGGGTTGAGCAGCACGAGCAGCACGTCGGGCGAGTCGCATTCATAGAACAGCGGGAATACGGCCGGGTTGGCCGAATAGCCGCCGTCCCAATACGGCTGCCCGTCGATTTCCACCGGGTGGTGGAGCCGGGGCAGGCAGGCCGAGGCCAGCAGCATGTCCACCGTGAGCTCATGCTCACGGAACACCCGCAGCCGCCCGGTGTTGGCCTGCGTGGCGCCGATGAAGAGCTTGAACGGACAGTGCTGACGCAGGTCGTTGAAATCGACCATTTCCAGCAGCAGCTCCCGCAGCACGTTCATCGCCATCGGGTTGAGCTGTGCGGGGCTGAACTGCGTACTCCAACTCACCAGCAGCTTGCCCGTGGGCGACAGCCGCATGTCCTCGCCGCTGCCCTGGGCCATCAGCGCTGCGGGAACCATCTGGCCGATGGCCGACCAGAACCTTGAAAGTGCAGCCCTGGCACCGTCGCGTCCGCCACGGACCCAGCCCTGAGCCATCACTGCGGCGTTCATGGCACCTGCACTGCTGCCGCTGATCCCTTCGAAGTCCAGCCGTCCGTCTTCCAGCAGCGCGTCGAGCACGCCCCAGGTGAAGGCACCGTGAGCGCCGCCTCCCTGCAGCGCCAGGTTGAGTCGCTGCGTGCGTGCCTTGCGCCGCCAAGCGCCAGACCGCGCATGGGCTGTTTCCTGCAGACCAAGGCGCTGGAGCCGTTGGAGAACGGGAGCGATGAAGTGGTGTGTCATGGGCATTCCTCCTTGCTTGGCACGTGTTTCCGCCCTGGGCGCTTAAGGCTTGTTACCCCGGCCACCCTGGCGGAAAGGCTTGGAACAACCACTAGGCGTTCCAAACGGGGTCTTGCTGCATCGCAGCAATCGATGGGCCAACTTAAGGGTTAACCCTGCAACAGATAGGTTGTGTTTGCTTAGCGAGTGGAGAAGCGCACCGGCTATAGAGCGAAGCAGGCCTGCGGGTAGAGCCGCACCACGCTTCGCACAGCGGCTTGAAGAGATGACGACATGCACGTAGCATCCACGACATGTCAGTATTATTCGCGACATGAATGTAGATACTGCTACACCAATTTGGCTACTTTTGGTGGTGTCTTTGCCCACGGCCAGCGCCACGGCGCGCATGCGTATCTGGCGTGCCCTCAAGAGCCAGGGCTGTGAAGCGCTGCGCGACGGCGCTTACCTGATGCCCGCAGGGGGCGAACGCGCGGACGCCCTGCAGGAGCTGGCCCAGGAATGCACGCGCGAAGGCGGCACGGCATGGCTGATGGCCGTGCAGCCGCGCTGGCCTAGCGAAGATGAGGCCTGGCAGGTGCTCTTCGACCGCAGCGAGGCCTACGCCGGGCTGCGCAAGACGTGGAAAGAAACCGCAGCGACGTTGGCCAACCTTTCGCCACAGGAGCTCACGCGGCTCCAGCGGCGCCTGTCCAGGGAGTACGAGGCGGTGCGCGTCATCGACTTTTTCCCTGCTGACGCCGCAACCGAAACCCAGGCAGCGTGGGCCGAGCTGGAGCGGCGCATCCAGCGCGTGCTCGCGCCTGACGAACCGCACGAGACGGCCGGAGCCATTCCGCGCCTGGACGCTGGCGCCTACCGCGGGCGCACCTGGGCCACGCGCCGGCGGCTGTGGGTGGACCGCGTGGCCAGTGCCTGGCTGATCCGCCGCTTCATCGATCCGGCCGCGCGCTTTCTGTGGCTGGCGCAGCCCGGCGACTGCCCTAAGGATGCGCTGGGCTTCGATTTCGATGGCGCCGCCTTCACGCACGTGGGCGAGCGTGTGAGCTTCGAGACGCTGCTGGCGAGCTTTGGCCTGGAGGACGATGCCGCGCTCGTGCGGCTCGCAGCGATGGTCCACCAGCTCGACGTGGGTGGTGAGCCCGTTCCCGAGGCCGTTGGCTTTGAAGCGGTGATGGCAGGAGCCCGCGAGCGGCTCGATGACGACGATGCACTGCTGGCCGAGATCGGCACGGTGCTGGATTCGCTGTACGCGCATTTCAAGCGCGCGGCAGTAAAAGAAAAGTGAGTCTTGCAGGAGTAATGCCGTGATGGCAGCCCGTACCGCCGGCTTGAAGCCTTGTCCAAGCAGAGTGAACCCATGAGCACCACGACCACTGCAACGCCGGTTGGCGCTGCCGCAGCGGCCAAGCCGCCTTCCCCGGTCTCGTTCGCCGAGGCCTTTCGCTTCTGGCTCAAGCTGGGCTTCATCAGCTTTGGCGGCCCGGCCGGGCAGATCGCGATCATGCACACCGAGCTGGTGGAGCGTCGGCGCTGGATCAGCGAGAAGCGTTTCCTGCACGCGCTGAACTACTGCATGCTGCTGCCCGGCCCCGAGGCGCAGCAGCTCGCCACCTACATCGGCTGGCTGATGCATCGCACGTGGGGCGGCATCGTTGCGGGAGCTCTCTTCGTACTGCCCTCGCTGTTCATCCTCATCGCGCTGAGCTGGATCTACGTGCGCTTTGGCAACGTGCCGGTAGTGGCTGGCCTGTTCTACGGCATCAAGCCGGCAGTCACGGCGCTGGTGTTGCACGCGGCACACCGCATCGGCACGCGGGCACTGAAAAACGGCTGGATGTGGGCCATCGCGGCGGCGGCCTTCTTGGCGATCTTCGTCTTCGACACGCCGTTCCCGGCCATCGTGCTGGCGGCCGGCCTGATCGGCCACTTCGGCGCGCGGCGCTGGCCGCAGGTGTTCGCGCTGGGTGGGGGCCACGGCGGCGCCAAGCAGGGTTACGGTCCCGCGCTGATCGACGACGACACGCCCACGCCTGCTCATGCGCGCTTTTCGCGTGGCCACCTGGCCAAGATCCTGCTGGTGGGACTGGGACTATGGGCACTGGCGATGGCCGCTCTGGTGGCCGTGCAGGGCGTGCACGGCACGCTCACGCAGATGGGCTGGTTTTTCACCAAGGCCGCGATGCTGACCTTCGGCGGGGCCTATGCCGTGTTGCCCTATGTCTACCAGGGCGCTGTCGAGCAGTACCAGTGGCTCAGCGGGCCGCAGATGATCGACGGCCTGGCGCTGGGCGAAACCACACCGGGGCCGCTGATCATGGTCGTGGCCTTTGTCGGCTTCGTGGGTGGCTGGTTCAAGGAAGTGCTGGGTCCCGAAGCCCTGTTCCTGGGCGGCACGCTGGCCGCCACGGTGGTGACGTTCTTCACCTTCCTGCCGTCCTTCGTCTTCATCCTCGCGGGCGGCCCGGTGGTCGAGGCGACGCACGGCAAGCTCGGCTTCACCGCGCCGCTGTCGGCTATCACCGCGGCGGTGGTGGGCGTGATCCTCAACCTGGCGCTGTTCTTCGCCTACCACGTGCTGTGGCCGCAGGGCTTCCAGGGCCGGTTCGACGCCGTGTCCGCCGTCATCGCGCTCGCAGCGGCCGTGGCGCTGTTCCGCTTCAAGGTCGGCGTGATGCCGCTGCTGGCTGCCTGCGCGGCCGTCGGATTGGCGGTGACGCTGGCCGCACCGATGCTGCGCTGAAAGCGCTCAGGCCCCATGGACAACCCGATTGAGCTTGTCCGGCTCCCGCGCCGAGGCACGCTGGCGGCTCCCATCCTCACCGGGCTTGTGGCGCTGCTGCTGTCCAGCGGCACGTTGGCACAGGCCGACGGCTTCGAGCGTGATGCGGTCGGTGCCTCACCACCGGCGGGATGGCACTGCGGCGTCACTGGCCAGGGCCAGCCCCGCTGGGCGGTCACTGCCGATCCTGGCGCACCGAGCCCGAGTCGCGTGCTGTTGCAGGACGGCGCGGGCACCTTCCCCTGGTGCGTGAAGGACAGCACCGCGCTGGCCGACGGCTTCGTTGAAGCGAAGTTCAAGCCCATTGCCGGCCGCGAGGACCAGGCCGGCGGCGTGGTTTGGCGCTGGAAGGACGGCGACCACTACTACGTCGCGCGCGCCAATGCGCTGGAGAACAACGTCTCGCTCTATTACACCGAGCGCGGCACGCGCAGGACGCCGAAGTACCTGAACACGCCGGTGGCGCGCGGCGCCTGGCACACGCTGCGCGTGGAGTTCACCGGAACGCACATCGCGGTGCCCCTGGACGGCGAACAGCGCATCGAGATGGATGACCGCCACATCACGGGACCAGGGGCCGTGGGCGTGTGGACCAAGGCCGATAGCGTGACGGCGTTCGATGACTTTGCCCATGGGGCGCGACCGTGAAGGAGGAGCAATGAAATGGATCACCCGCGAGCGGCCCAAGATCGACCGCATTGCCTGTCCCTGGCTGATCGCGCGCTTCATCGACGAGGCGCCGGAGTTCCTCTACGTGCCGGCCGACCAGGTGCTGCCCATTGCCAATGAAACGGGCGCCGTGCCTTACGACGTCCCCGGCGTGGAGATGGGGCACGTGGGCGAGCTGTGCAGCTTCGACGCCTTCGTCCGGAAGTACGAGCTGGCCGAGCCGGCGCTGCAGCGGATGGCATTGATCGTGCGCGGCGCCGACACCTCGCGCCTGGAACTCACACCGCAGTCCGCGGGCCTGCAGGCGATCTCGCTGGGGCTGTCGCGCAGCTTTGCCGACGACCACGAGATGCTGCGCCACGGGATGGTGCTGTACGACGCGCTCTACGCCTGGTGCCAGGCCGAAACCGCATGACCGTCAAGGAGCAACCACGATGACCACGCCTGCTGCTTTCCAGAGCCAGACCGAGCTCAAGCCCTTGCCCTTCGATCCTTCAAAGCTGGAAGGACTCTCGGAGCGGCTGATCCGCTCGCACTGGGAGAACAACTACGGCGGCTCGGTGAAGGCGCTGGCCCAGGTCAAGGCGCGGATGGCGCAGGCCGCCGGTGACCCGGAGGTGCCGCCCTACGTCTATAACGACCTCAAGCGCGAGCACCTTATCCGTACCGGCTCGGTGGTCCTGCACGAGCTCTACTTCGAGAACCTGGGTGGCGACGGGCAGCCGAGTGCGATGGAGCGCGAGGCCATCGCGCAGGCCTTCGGTAGCTTCGAGGCCTGGGAAGCTGGCCGGCGTCAACTATCTTGGCCGCTCTCATCCAGATTGACGCGCGGCAGTTGCGTACCCATGCCAACAGTCCTGGCGCCAGTACACGCTCGGCCAGGGGCCGAAGCGACACAGCAAAGCGTGCCATGGCGTGCCAATGCACAGCCGGGAGAACGTCGCTGTCCAGCACGGGGCGGTGGTCCCGTAAGGCTTGCAGCCTGTCTCGCGTGGCGGCAGCAACGGCATCGGCAGCGCCCACTCTTCATTCGACGTTGAACACCGAGCCGCTGACATCGGACTAGCGGCGCAATCCATAGCTCAGGGATCTACTGGCCTGAACACGGTTGCTTTTCGACATTACTTTTCTGTTGTGCATCGCCGCATATCTCACGCATCTTGCACTGCCGAGCCGCCCACCGCTGCGACTTTGCCGCTGGCTGTGCAGCACCGCTGCCGCTCGAGTGCGGCGCAAGTACCTGGAACTGTTGGCCTCCACAACTGGCCGTGCTCCTAGGGCAAATTGACTATCTGCGGCCGCCGATTCATCACTTTCCGGTCTGTGCCAGAGTTCGTAAGTTCGCCCCATGGACAACGATGACGACATGCCGGACGTGGCCCCCACCCTCTGGCAGCAAGACTTCACCGCGGGCGCGCAGTCTCCAGCATGCGCATGCCCGTCCCCGAAGCGCACCCGTCAAGCCACGAGCTGGCTGCTGGGCTGGGAGAAAAGCATCCAGCGGCTCCTGGCCCAGAATCGCCGTGGGGAGCAGACCAGGCTGGCCGCTGTGTCGGCGCTGCACGTGCATACGGGCTAGGTTCCCGGCCGCCTCTGATGTTGCGACACAGTAGCTGTACTGCGCCGAACTGGCCACGACCTGTACTGTTGCAGCAACCTGTGCATCAGCCGCAGTGCGCTGCCAAGATCCGCCGGAAGTAGCTGCGCACGGTGGCACCTATGACCAATCGTGAGCGGCCATGGGTTGCCGGCTTGCCGTCCTGCAAGCGGGCGTTGGGTAAGCTGGCATGGATATGGAAAGGGGCGGCCTAGCCGTCCCTTTCCATAAAGGATGCCTGTCTGGATTACGAGCTCACGCGCTCCCAGCCGCGGCGCACGGCGGCCTTCATCCGGTCCCAAGCGCCAGCGCTGCCGGGATTGCGTACCTCCCAATCCTTGCGCGCATCAGCCTCGAACTCGTCCCAGCTGCGGCCAGCGTAGCGCGGGTCGTCGCGCAGATCGTGGCCGTAGCGGTAGGCCGGTTCGTAGTCCTCGTAGCGACCGCCCTCGGCCGCGAAGCGGGCGTTGAAGTCGTTGCGGTAGTAGTCCCTGTCGAACGTACCGACGGTCGTAGTGCCCGGAATGTGCTCGACCTCGACCTCGGTGCTGCGCACCGTGTCGCTGACCTGCTCGGTGCGCTGCTCCACTGTCTTGCCCACGCGCACTTCCTCCACCACGCGCGCGGTTTTCTGCACCACTGCCTGCTCAGCGGTCTCGACCACTTCAATGGTGCGGTCCTTGAGGTCGGCGAGGTCCGCAGCGGTGGCCGGGCGGTCCACCGGACGGCGCTCGACTTGGACATGCTCCTGGCGCAGCTGCACCGTCTCGCTCACGGGCGTCTCGACGGTGCGGGCGTACACCCGCAATCCGCCGGTGCTGACCACGCGCTTGCCAACCCGGAGCTCCTCCTGCACCACCGGGATCACGCCTTCGGAGGATTGGACGGCTGCCGTACCCGCGCTGTCAGTCCAGCCCTGCGCACGCCATGCTTCCATGCGCTGGTCGATGTCCACGGCACTGGCTGTCGTGAACGCTTCGCGCACATCGTCGAGCTGTGCATCGTCGTCGATCTCGACCTTGAGCAGGGCACCACCGCGGCGCACCGCCTCGGCATAGTGGCCGACCTCGCGCTCGTCGGCGGGGTCGAACATGTCTGAGAAGAAGCCCCGTACACGGTTCGCCGTACCGGCGTCGGCCTGCGTGGCCGAGTCGGCACTGAAGGCGTCTTCGGCGTGGGTGATTTGAACGTGGCTTGGATCGGTGCCTTTGGCGGTGAGTATCTGCAGCGCGCGTTGCGCGTCTGCCTCGGAGTCAAACAACCCAACGACAGTCTGTTTCATGCTGAAGTCCTGCTGGTTTAGACAGCCCACGATGGCAACCGGGATGCCATTGCTGTGGAGGCAGCAGTACGGGTGTGTGCAGCTTGCTCAAGCCGCTTGGCTGCCGTGGCTGCCTTGGACTGAAGGCAATGGCACCCACCGAGCGTCTGCACCGGCACCAGTGCCAGTGCGTAGCAACCGTGCGCTGGCGCGACGCGGTCAGAAAACCAGGCTTGTTGCAGAGCCTCGGGTCAACCTCAACCTACACAGAATCAGCCGTGGAAACGCATTGCCCATTGCGTCAGAAAAGCGGCATCAAGTCCGAGCCGCTTGCGCAACTGAAGGATTTCCCGCCTGGCCTGTGCCAGTGTCAGCTCGCCCAGATCCGCCCGACGCTGAAGGTCATCCATGGTCGCCTCGTACTCCGGCGGGGGACTGTTCTTGGAGGGAATTTCTGACGAGTTGATGTGCATGGCTTTGGCCTTGTCGGTGGGGTGTGCCCTGAGAGGCGGGTGAGGCAGCCAGGCGCCTTGTGGGCGCAACATCTGTCGAAATGCTGCACCGCAGCAATCGTCGTCCCTTTTGAGGAATTCGGCTACTGTGGAGATTGCGTAAGGCTGCATCGTGTAGTTGCGCTCAAGCCATGCTGGCGGCCCGTAGTGCAAAGCTAGTGCTCCGTCACGGTTGCACTGCTGGGTAAAGACGCTTGAGTTTGATACGGGCGTCGGCGGTGGTGAAGCGCCAGTCGATGGTGGCATGACTGGCGTTGCGGCGATCTTCCCAGGCGGCAACCTCACTGGCCAGATGAGAGCGGCTGTCCATGCGGTCGCTCAGGCACTGGCGTGCCAGGATGCTGAGCTCTAACTCCGCCCTGTCGAGCCAGCTACCGTGCTTGGGCGTGTAATGGATTTCCAGCTTGGCCGCCAGACGCCGTGCCTCAGGTGGGGCAAAGGCCTCGTACAGAGAGGCCGGGCCATGGGTGTTGAGGTTGTCCATGACCAGCACGATGCGCAGGGCCTGTGGGAAGTGCACGTCCACCAAGTCTTTGATGACATGGGCAAAGTCCACCGCGGTGCGCCGCTCGGTGACATCGACATGGCGCCAGCCCTCCAGCGGCGCGTAGAGCATGAACATGTTGGCTGTGCCGTGGCGCTCGTATTCGCAGTCCTGGCGGCAAGGCGCGCCCGGCTGCAGCGGCAGCGGTGCACGCACCTCGCCCAGCAGTTGTTTGCTGGCCTCGTCCAAGCACACCAGGGGCTGTGCCGGGTCGTGGGGCCGCTGATACACGTCGAGCACGTCCTCCATGCGGCAGACGAACTCGGCATTGGCCTTGGGCGGGATGCACCAGCACCTCTTCAGCCACGGCTTGAGAACGTTTTTTTGAGCGTGCGGCGCACGGTTTCCCGAGAGATGGCGTCCACAACATGCAGCTCGATGAGGCGCTGCTTGAGCAGCATCAGGCTCCAGCGCTCCTGGCCACGGGGCGGCTCGCTGCAAGCCAGGGCAATGAGCTGCGCTTCGCCTGCGCCATCGAGCGCGCGGGCCTTGCGATGCGCCTGGGGTCGGCGAAACACCGCCGCCTGCCAGCCTTCTTCAGCGCAGTGCTGGCGCACTCGGCGAACCGTCGCCACGCAGCTGCGCAATGCTGCAGCAATGGCTGCATCCGTAGCCCCGTCAGCCGAGTGCAGCAGGATGCGCGCATGCAGCCGCTCCCGCGTCGAGCGTCGGTACGAGCGCGCCACGCGCTCCACTGTCGAGCGGTCCTCGGCACTGAGTTCCACTGGATGCTGCTTGGCTGACATGACTGTCTCCCGGCTGCTAGACCCAGCTCAGACCCCACTGCGCAGCAAACGTTTCATTGCTACGGCGGCAGAGCA